>JADGNP010000291.1 GCA_017883425.1 Candidatus Sulfotelmatobacter sp.
TGAAGAAAATCGACGACAGTCATTACGACGTGCTCATCCTGGACATCATGATGCCCAAGATGGACGGCCTGGAAGTGCTGCGCAGGGTGAAAGAGACGCACCCGGACATCGACGTCATCATGGTCACCGGGCTGTCCCAGATCGAGACGGCCGTGCGCTCAATGAAGCTCGGAGCCTTCGACTACCTGCCCAAGCCCTTCGACCCGGACGAACTCAAGCTGGTGGTAAAGCGCGCGCTGGAGAGGCGGCAACTGCTGCAGGAGAACCTCGAGCTCCGAAGCGAGGTCAGTTCCAAGTACCGTTTCGAGAACATCATCGGCGCCAGCCCGCAGATGCAAAACGTCTATCGCCTGATCGCAAAGTGCGCGCCCACCAACAGCACTGTCATGCTCACCGGGGAGAGCGGCACCGGCAAGGAACTGATCGCGCGCGCCATCCACTACAACAGCCTGCGAAAGGACAAGCCCTTCGTCGCGGTCGACTGCAACTCGCTGAGTGAAAATCTCCTGGAAAGCGAGATGTTCGGGCACGTCAAGGGTTCGTTCACCGGCGCGGTGGTCAACAAGAAGGGTATGTTCGAAATCGCGGACAGCGGAACTCTGTTCCTGGACGAAATCGGGAACATTTCCCTCGCCACTCAGGCCAAGCTCCTGCGGGTCCTTCAGGAGCGGGAATTCAAGGCGGTGGGAGATACCCGGACCCAGAGCGCGAACTTCAGGCTGCTCACTGCCACCAACAAGGATCTTAAGGCGATGGTGGCCGATGGGACCTTCCGCGAGGACCTTTTCTATCGGATCAATATATTTCCGATCCAGATTCCGCCTCTGAGGGAACGCCGGGACGACATACCGCCTCTCGCCTTTCACTTCCTCAAAGTCTTCAGCGACGAGTTGGGGAAAAACGTGACCGAGTTTTCCGAAGGGGCAATGAGCGCGCTGGTGCACCATGACTGGCCGGGAAACGTGCGCGAACTGGAGAATGCCATCCACCGCGCGGTGATCCTTGCCACCGACAAGGTCGTGCGCCAGGCCCACCTGGCAAATATCATCGAAGTGTTACCGCGGCTCGATCTCGACGTGCCCAGAACCAGCGACGAGCTCAAGCGGATCAAGAAAGTCGCGCGGGAGAAGTCGGTGGAAAACATCGAGAAGCTGTTCGTTCTCGAGGCGCTCAAGAGGAACGCATGGAACGTTACCAGAAGCGCCGAAGAAACCGGCATGCAGCGGGCCAATTTTCAGGCGCTGATGAAGAAGTACGACATCCGCATCCGTGGGACGGAACAAGATCCTAACGGGTCCGAATAGTCAATTTCAATACGGCAGTATCAAGGGGCATTGGAGGGGCCCGCGCTCCTTAGCGAAGACCCGGGCGTCATTGTGCCCTCTCGGCTGCAGGCGCTAGTGCCGGTCGAACATTTGCGAGTCAAGGCATTGAGAACGCCGGGGTCGCCACTCCTCGGCAACCTCACGCTGCATCCATAAAGCGCTTGACGGACTATCTCAGGGCGTGATGCGGACATTCGCCTGGGCCATTTGGCCCGTTGGGTCAAATGGCCGTCTGTTGACCAATCTCACAATGCGCGCCAAGCCGAAAGGTTAGTTTATTCGGTGTAAAGCCTTGGTCTGGCGACCCAAACCAACCTACATTTCGTCAAGACGAATGAATTCCAAGACGCCGGCAATGGGCGGGGGCGGCGATTTCCACCAGCCGCGTTTTATAGGAAAGAACCTTCAATCATGCTGGGAGATACTTCAACATGAAATCATCGAAAAAGGCCACCCTTATCGTCGCTCTTTTGGCATTTTGCCTGACGCTGTCCTTCCCGACGGTTGTCTCAGCTCGAGAAGTCGACAGTTCGATTGCCGCCTGCCTAAAAGCCTGGGGCGATCATCCTTTCGGGAACACCCCGCAGTTCAAGACCTTGGAGACATCGGTAAGGGTGTTTGGAATTGGAAGAGAAGCTGGTGATACAGAGCCCACAAGTTCTCCTTCTCTGGTATTGATCAACCCCAGCTTCAACGTGATGGGTGGATCCACCATTGAATTGTTGAACCCCAATGGCTGGTATTGCCTACGAACGACGGTAAGTATTATGGGGAGGGTGAGCATCCGCGCGCATTGCAAGGCTCATTTAGCCTCGACGTCAGCTGGGACAACGGTGCTGGGCAACAACGGCGAAAACAGAAATCTCAAAGACATTGCCGTGACGACGATGGGCACCATCTCCGTTGAGCGGCCTTGCAATTGACCGCCGGTAGCCTTCGGCACCATCGCGGACTGCCGCCGCTGCGGTTTAACCGTGGACCGACGCCATCTCTTCGCGGATCAGCGGATCGGCTTCCCCGGGCGCCATGTGGCCTATCAGAATCCATTATGACAATTGTCAAGCGGCCGAGAAGGCGGTGCGATAGATTTAATCACCCCATTTCCTCCATTGATCCCCCCGTCCTTCTGGGCGGACGTGAATGATAAGTTCCCGGAAAAGAAAGCACGGCGAAAAGCGCGAAGTTCCTCGCGACCGCGCTGCGTGCGCATGTACTGCCTCTCCAGCCTATAAAGTGCTTGACGTTTATCCCGTCAATTCGGTGGACTTAATCAGGAATTCCCCAATTTCACAGTTTATTAGAAGCCAAGTATTTACGGAGGCATGAAATGGTTCTCTTGATTGTAGTTGTTACGATTATTGTATTCATATTGGTCGATTTTTCGCTGCGCATATATTTCCAGAAAAGGCAGGAAATAAAACTCAGAAAAGAACGCGAAGCCGCCCTCGATATCGGCCTGAAGCTGGATTATTCCGAGGAGGCCAAAACACTCAAACGAGTGGAAGTAAAGAGCCCCAAAGCAAGAATACTGGCCGTCGACGACGAGTCGATTATTCTGGATAGCTTCAGAAAGATCCTCGTCGTGGCGGGCTATAGCATCGATACCGTGGAAAAAGGCCGGGAGGCCCTGGGGCTGATCTTAAAGCGCGACTACGACTTCGTTTTCACCGATCTCAAGATGCCCGAAATGGACGGGCTGGAAGTCACCAAAGCGGTGAAACACCTGCGCCCGGATATCGACGTGATCGTAATAACCGGCTATGCATCGATTGAAACTGCCGTTGAAACGATGAAATACGGCGCAATGGATTACGTACAAAAGCCATTCACGGAAGACGAGTTGATCGAGTTCTTCAACAAATCCCTGATAAAGCGCAAGGACAGAATCGAGCGGGAAATGAGGCCGACAGTCCGCCTAATCACCCCGTCGACCAAAGAGTCCGGTTCGCAACACGAATTCAACGTGCCCGCGGGAATCTTCATTTCGCGCAATCACACCTGGGTAAATGTGGAAATGAACGGGATCGCTCGCGTTGGAATCGACGACTTTGTCCGCAAGATAATCAAGACGATCGACAAGGTCGAACTGCCCAAGCTGAATAAAGAAGTGAAGAAGGGCGAACTGCTCTTTTCGATTAAGCACAATTCTCACACCATTGACATTGTCTCCCCGATAAGCGGAAAGGTGACGCTTGTAAATGCGGAGCATGTTGAACATCCGGATCTGATCGCGCTAAGCCCCTTTGAGCTGAGCTGGATGTGCTGCATCGATCCGTCAAATCTCGCAGAAGAACTGCGTTCCCTGAAAATCGGTGCAGATACCATTAACTGGTATCGGGAGGAAATAGACAAATACACTGAAATTGCAAAAGCAATCGACCAGGAAGGCGCCCGAACCGCGTCGGCGGGCAAAGGCGCCGACAAGGCCGAAGAGCAAAAAGCAGACGAAAGATTTGTGGAAGCGTTTGCCGACGCCTTTCTCCGCAGACAGATAACGGCTTGAGCCAGTTGCGCGGCTTTTCGTCGAATATCCGAAAGGGGTAGTTATGTTTAAGTATATTGCTGCGGTGGGGTCGATCATCCTTTTTCTTGCGGCCAGCTTGCCCTGTAGGTCAGACACTCTGGCGATACCCTCGGTAAAGAGCTTTCCCTCATCAGTGGGCGAAGTGACCTTTACTCATGAGACGCACATAAAGGATCGCTCGATCCAATGTGGCGAGTGTCACCATCAGATAAAGGCGAAGAAACTGGATACGCCTCATCCCGACTACTTCAAGTCTTCGTCAATCAAATGCGAGATTTGCCACAACGAATCGGATAAGGTGAAACAGAAAGCATACACATGCTCCGGCTGCCATCGGACCAATCCCATCAATATCGCGGACGAAACTCTCAGCGCGAAAGTCGTAATTCACAAACAGTGCTGGAAGTGCCATCAAGTGGGTGCTGGCAAGGAAGCAAGCAAAGCTTGTGATTTCTGCCATTCGGGAAAGAAGACCTAGTGATCGACAGCATTCGGAAAACGATCGGATTTTGAATAGGAAATATCATGGACAGAAGGCAGTTCCTGGCGACCACGGCTACCGTTGCTGCGGCAGTTCTACCGCTAAAGAAGGCAAAGGCGGCCGACGCAAAAGAAACCAAGGAATTTGTTGGCGTGCTTGTTGATACAACCAGGTGTATCGGCTGCCGATCCTGCGAAGTGGCGTGCTCGGAAACGTGGGGCAATTTCGTCCCGGACGTAAAAAGCGACAACGCACTTGAAAGCCGCAGGGATACGAGCGAAAAGCAGTTCACGGTTGTCAATCGTTTCAATACCGAAAAAGGGGAAGTATTCGTCAAGAGGCAATGCATGCACTGCTGGCAGGCCGCATGCGTATCGATGTGTCTCGTGAACGCAATGTTCAAGACCAAGGAAGGGCCCGTTACCTGGAATGGAGACAAATGCCTGGGATGCAGATTTTGCATGGTTGCCTGTCCGTTTGACATTCCAAAAGCCGAGTATCACTCGTGGAACCCAAGGATCATGAAGTGCCACATGTGCTATGAGAGATTGCAGGCAGGGAAGAAGCCCGCATGCGTGGAAGCCTGCCCAACAGATACGCTGATGTTTGGCCAGAAGAGAGAATTGATGGAAGTCGCGCGACATCGCATATATAACCATCCGGACAAATATGTGCATCACATATACGGAGAGAACGAAGCCGGAGGCACCGGCTGGCTATATTTGTCCGCCGTTCCGTTTGAACAAATCGGCTTCAGGGTTGACCTGGGTACAACTTCCTATCCGGAATACACAAAGAACTTCCTCATTTCCGTTCCGCTCGTTCTTTTCGGCGTCCCGGCGCTACTAGGGGGCCTGAGCGAGTTGTCGGATAGAAAAAAAGAGGTGCGTGAAAACGAGGAGTGGACAGATGAATAATACGGCGGTTGTGACCAGCGAGTTCAGCCGGGTCGCAAGGTTCGTTTGGCAGGAATTGAAGCCGCGAGGCCAGTGGCTGACGCCGTTCAACATTATATCCATTCCGATCATATTGATCGGCCTTGCGATTCTGTATTTCCGCTTCGTATACGGGATCGGCGCGGTAACCAATCTCAACCAGTACTACCCGCTGGGAATCTGGATCGGATTTGACGTGGTTACCGGCGTCGCACTTGCCGGGGGCGCCTACGTCATCACCTTTGTCGTCTACGTGATGAAAATGGAAAAGTACCACTCCATTGTCAGGGTGACAGTCCTGAACGGGCTATTGGCGTATATCTTTTATGCGGGAGCCTTGACGCTGGATTTGGGGCGGCCCTGGCACATAATCAATCCGATCATCGGCAATTCGTTCGGATACAACTCCGTCCTGTTCCTGGTTTCGTGGCACTTTCTGCTTTACATGCTCACCATGGCGGTGGAATTCTCGCCGGTAGTTGCCGAATGGGCGCAACTGGAAAAAGTACGCAAATTCCTGTCGAGCCTGACCGTTGGCGCGGTGATCCTCGGCATCACCCTATCCATCCTCCATCAATCCGGTCTTGGCGCGCTGTTCCTGATGGCCAAGCCAAAGATCCATCCGCTCTGGTATTCCGAATTTATCCCGGTCATGTTTTTTGTATCCAGCATTTATGCAGGTTTGTCGATGATCATATTCGAGGGAACGATCAGTCACAAAGTCTTCAAAGACCTGATCGGCCGACAAAACCACCATCATTATGAAGAAATCGTCCTGGGCCTTTCCAAAGGCGCTGCGATTACGATGTTTGTCTACTACTTTTTCCAGGCACTACTTTTCATACATGAAAAGCGCTGGCAGCTGATTACCGACGCGTGGGGTTACTGGTATCTGTTGGAAGTCATCGGTTTCGTACTCATACCCTGTTTCATGTACGCATATGGCGTGAGAAACAGGAACTTCGGAATTGTCAAAGTGGCCTCCGTCATGGCGCTGCTGGGGATTATTCTGAACCGGCTAAATGTGACCGTGATTGCCTATCGCTGGTACGACGTGAACAAATACTATCCGTCGTGGGAAGAGGTGGTGGTAACGCTGATGGTGGTGTTCACGGAAATATGGATCTTCAGGTGGATAGTCACGCGCATGCCGGTTTTGAGCAAGAAATAACAGGAGCCCGTCATGGAGTTCTACACTTATGTGAACATATTCGAGACCAAGGGCCTGGAATATCTTTTATTGCTGGCCTTCTTGGCGCTATTCATATTTCTGTTGAGATACCTCTCAGGCCCTGAAAAGAAGAATTCAGGGGCAGAAGAAAAAAGGTCGACGACGTCAAGCTAGGAGCCTGCAATCGGTGGGATGGCGAACCGAAAACCCGGATGAGCGCTCCGCCGACGACGCATATTGTCCGGATTCGATCTTCACGCCGTATTAAGCGGGCGACTTCCCCAATCGCGCAAACGGCATCTGCGCGCTTCACTGCAGTGACTGCGAAATGAATTTAGCTGGAACCAAGATAGGGTCAAAACTGATAATCGCAGTTGGGGTCATCACGGTTGTCATTATCGGCGTGTATTCCTACCTGAGCATAAGCGCACAAAGTGACGCACTATTTTCGCAGGCGGAAATACATGCGAACAAACTGAGCGACGCAATCAAAAACAGCACGCACACGAGCATGCTGGAAAATAAGAAAGAAGAAGTGCACGCAATCATTAACACGGTCGCCCATGAACCGAGCATTGTGGAAATCCGGATATTCAACAAGGACGGGGTGGTAACGTTCTCTTCGCGCGAGAATGTGATCGGGAAAATGGTTGATAAGCGCGCCGAAAGCTGTTACGCGTGCCACA
>JADGNP010000292.1 GCA_017883425.1 Candidatus Sulfotelmatobacter sp.
GCGAGGTCCAACTGGCAGGTGCCCGCGGACGCGTTGAAGCTGCGGCCCAGGGGATCGCCGACGGCAAGTTCGAAGCCAAGCCCGGGATGCACTGCAATTTCTGCGCATATCGGAGCCTGTGTCCCGTGAAGGAGAAGCGGATTCCTCATCGAGTGGAGAGCAGCGCCAAACGGCCGAACTAGCCAGACCACGCTGAACGATTCCTGCCCAAAAAAACTTAGGGGACGCTCTTCAGCGTCCCCTTTTGACTTCGTAGTGAACTTTCTTAGTGCTTCTTTTTCTTCTTTGCCTTTTTCTTGGTTGCCATTGTTCCTATTCTCCCTTCCATTTTTCATGGAAAATGTCGCAGCGGTCTTCATACTGCAACTAGTTGATGTATAGAGTTAATGAAAAATGAAGTCAAGAAGAAAATGATGATCGATCTGCACTGGTCGTGACACCAAAGTCACGACGAAAGAGTTTTGGAAGCAAAAGTCAACAAGAATTTCGAAGACGGCATCGAGTCGCGAGCGAGTTTCCTCCCGAGAGCACATCACCGCCCATGTAGCGCTCGCAACCGGCGATATGAATCACGCTGCCGCAGTGCAACCGCGCCAGCCTCCGCATTCACTCTGAGAGCGACGCATTCCTGCGCTCCTGCATCTATAATGAGACTCGCGAAATCATCGCGGGAGCTTGATTCATGGCCTCTTTTGACGATGTTGTTATCATCTCCGGTTGCCGCACCGCCGTGGGGAAATTTCAAGGCAGCCTCTCTGACTTCAGCGCTCCGCAACTCGGCGCCATCGCCGTTCGCGAGGCCGTCAAGCGCGCCGGCATCGATCCGGCGCAAGTCGATGAGTGCATCATGGGCAACGTCGTCTCCGCCGGACTCGGCCAGAATCCCGCGCGACAGGCGGCAATCTTCGGCGGACTCTCGCCCGCGACAGGTGCCATGACAATCAACAAGGTTTGCGGCTCGGGATTGAAATCCGTCGCTCTCGCAGCGCAAGCGGTGCAGACCGGAAACAGCTCGATCGTGGTCGCCGGCGGAATGGAATCCATGACCAACGCTCCCTATCTCCTGCCGCAAGCGCGCAAGGGATACCGTCTGGGCAACGCGCAGATCGTCGACTCCATGGTTCACGATGGCCTTTGGGATATCTACAACGACTACCACATGGGCATCACCGGCGAGAACGTCGCCGAGAAGTACGGCATCACGCGCGAAGAGCAGGATCAGTTCGCCCTGAACTCGCACCGCAAAGCGCTGTCCGCGATTAAAGAATGCCGCTTCAAGTCGCAGATCGTTCCCGTCGAGATTCCTGCGAAGAAGAAGGGCGCACCTCCGACCATTTTCGAAAAAGACGAGAGCCCTCGCGAAGATACCACCATCGAAGTGCTGCGTTCCCTGAAGCCGGCCTTCAAGAAAGACGGCACCGTTACCGCCGGCAACGCGCCCGGCGTCAACGACGGCGCCGCGGCCCTGGTTGTCACCAGCGCACAGCGCGCGAAGGAACTTGGCGCAAAGCCGATGGTGCGCATCGTGGCCCAGGCGACCAGCGGAGTCGAACCGAAGTGGGTGATGATGGCTCCCGTCGGCGCCGTCCGCTCTATCTGGGAGAAGACCGGCTGGAAAAACGAAGACGTCGATCTCTACGAGCTCAACGAAGCCTTCTCCGTGCAGGCGCTGGGCGTAATGCGCGAGCTGGGCCTGAACCGCGACAAGGTCAACGTGAACGGAGGCGCCGTGGCGATCGGCCACCCCATCGGTGCCAGCGGCGCGCGGCTACTGGTCACGCTCATCTACGAAATGATCCGCCGCGACGCGAAGCGCGGAATCGCCGCCCTCTGTCTTGGTGGGGGGAATGCCGTCGCGATGGCCGTCGAGCGCTAAAAACTCATGTGGGGACGGCCGCCTCTGCAGTCCAGGCACGGGCGGCGAACTGTTAGCTCGACAGGGGCGGTTTGACTGACAACGATTTACTCTATATTGTATAGGTAATGTCTGGTCGCGATTACCTCGGCGAATTCGAGCACATCGTTGTCCTGGCACTGCTGCGGCTGGAAGATCGAGCCTATGGAGTCACCGTGCGGCAGGAAATTGAATTTCGCATTAAGCGCGAGGTGTCCATCGGCGCCGTCTACGCCACGCTTGATCGTTTGGAGACGAAAGGGTACGTGAAGTCCCACCGCGGCGATCCCACGCCCGAACGTGGCGGACGGTCGAAACGCTTCTTTCGTGCCACACCCAAGGGAGTGGCGGCTGTGAACCGCACACATCGCGCACTCCAGAGCATGACTGAGGGCCTCGACCTCATCCGGAGCTACTCATGACCTCCCAGGCAGATTTCGTTCAGCCGCCGCGTATTGCCACCTGGCTCGTGAATCTTTTCACACCTGCCGACGAAGGAGAATCGATCCTGGGGGACCTGCTCGAGGAATTCTCCCACCTCGCGTCGAAGGCGGGAGTCGCCTTTGCCCGGCGCTGGTATTGGCGACAGACGGTGAAGACCATCGCGCATCTTTTCGGTAGCGGATTCCGTGTCGCTCCGTGGTCGACCACTGCCGCGGTAGTCGGAGGGTATTTACTGGGTGCGTTGGTTGGTGGGTTACCCGACAAAGTATTGTTAGCAGTTACCGACAGATACCTCGCCTATTGGTCAAACCATTTCAAGGCTTACATGTTCTGGGCGACGGACGGAATGCTGATCGGACACCTCATCTTGTCGATGTTGGTTGGATGTATCGTCGCGTTGGTGGCCAAGGGAAGAGAGATGGTTGCCACGATGACGCTAGCTCTGGTCCTTTGCGCGTTGATTGGCGCTGCTTTGGTATGGGTCGCCATGCATCGGCCTATGGATGACGCGCTTCCGTGGATGCTATGGCAATGCTCTGGTCCGTTCGCAATCGTGGTTGGCGGAGTAATCGTCCGAACGCGTAGATCAGCCTCGACAACTCTGCCTTCACGTGCTTAATTTGCAGGTCTCAGCCCAACGCCGACACAGGCAGCGTCACCGTAAACACCGCTCCTCCTTCGGGAGAGTTTGCCGCTTCCACGCTGCCATTGTGCTCTTTCATCACCGACTTGCAGATGCTCAGCCCCAACCCCGTCCCGCGCCCTGGCCGCTTTGTCGTATAAAACGGATCGAAGATGCTCGGCAAGCTCTCCTTCGGGATTCCCGGCCCGTCGTCGTGAAAGCTGACCCATACCGAATTGTCACCTTTGCCCAACCGAATCCGCAGCGTCCCCTTATCCCGCGCCTCGCGAATCGCGTGCTCGGCGTTGAGAATCAGATTCAGGAAGACCTGCATCAACTGGTGCGGATCGCCTAACGCATAAGGCACTCCGGCCTCTTTCAGAAAATCCACCGTAATGTTGTTCTTGCGCAGCGAATAGGCATGCAGGTTCAGCGTGCGCTCCACCACCTCCACCAGATTGATCCTGCTCTTGCCCGGAGCGGGCGGGCGCGAGAAATACGTCAGGTTCTGCACGATCTCCGCCGCCCGTCGCGCCTGCTGTTGCAGCATGGCCAGCTGCTTGCGAGATGCCTCGTTCGTCTCGGTATCCTGCAGCAGTTCGCTTACCCCCATGATGCTGGTCAAAGGATTGTTCAATTCGTGGGCGACGCCCCCGATCATCGCACCCATCGCCGCCAGACGCTCGCTCTGCACCACCTGCTGTTCCAGCTTTCGTTCGACCGTAATATCGCGCACCGAAATAATGACCCCGCTGATCTTCGCCTCGGCATCCACCAGTTGGCTTCCCGCGGCGCGCATGGTCCGCCAGCTGCCATCGCGGTGCCGTGCCCCATATTCCGCCGATGCGAAGACCTGCTTGCCGGAAACAACGTCGTGATACAGAGCAGCCAGCTCCGGCGAATGATCCTCGAGCGCGGAGATCTTTTTCCCCAGCATGTCTTGCGGCTCGTAGCCCAGAAGATCGCGAGCCCGGGCACTGACGAACGTATACCGTTCCTCCGGATCCACCACCAGAATCAGATCCGGGAAACTCTCCAGCAACCGCCGGCGGAACTCCTCTTGCTGCGCCAGTTGCTGTTCCATCTTCCGTCGTTCCGTGATGTCGACCAGCGTCCCCTGGTAGCGGATGATGTTCCCCGATGTGTCCCAAACCGCCCGCGAGGAATCCAGAAAGACCGCGGCTGTTCCATCCTTGCGCCGAAGTTTGATCTCGCGCGTGCGTACGCCTCCACGATCGTCCACCGCCCGCCCCAGCACCGGTTGCCCGGCATCGAAATTCAATGCCGCCGGTTCTGCCGCCAGAAGCTCTCTCTTCTCCACGTATCCCAGCAGGCTCACCAGGGCGGGATTGGCGTCCAGCAAATGACCGTCGGGGGTACTGAAGTACACCCCCTCCTGCAAGGTTTCGAACAATTCGGTGAAGCGCATCTCCTTCTCGCGCTGCTCGGTCACGTCGCGCCCCAGCACGCTCGCGCCCACCACTTCATCGCCTTTGGCAATGGCGTTCAGCACGCATTCAAAATAAAGAGGCCTCGCATTGTTCTTCAGCCGAATCCGCACCGTGCCTGACCAGCGCTTCTTCTCCAGGAAAAACCCCAGGCTACGTTCGACCTCTTCCTGGGTCGGCTCCTCGATGAAGTCGTAGACCTTCTTCCCCACCAGTTCGGAGTACGTGCCCCCCGTCAACTCGGTGATGCGCTTGTTTACCGTCCGCAGGGTGCCGTCGAGCGACACCGCGCACGCGGGGTCATCAAAGGAGTCGATCAACTCCTTGAAGTTGCGTTGCGAGCGCAGGATGACCTGGCTGAGCTGGTCGAGCTGCTCCTCGGAAGGCGCTGCGCCCACGTGCTCCTGCAGCCCATGCAGCAGCCCTTTGAGCTCGCTGACTTCGCGCCGCCGCCCGTAGGCGTACACCGCGAACAGGATCGAAAGGGCCAGCACCCCAATGGGAATGGCGCGAAGGTGAAATGGGATATTCTCCAGTCGTTCCCACAGCAGCCCCGCCAGCGCGAAGGCCAGCAAGACCATAAATCCCAGCGCCCATCGCCACAATTGAGATTCTTCTCGTTCCAGATTCCCCGGAGGGCGAGGCGTATGCGAGGCGTTCAACGGGTCTGGGGTCATGGGGAGGAACTCACCGATCTTGACTAAAAGCCATCCTAATTCTATACGCGTCGGCGGAACAACCGCTCTGTTGGACATCTTGGTACGCTAAGTCTTACTCGTCAGGCTCCGGTGCTGGCCCCGCAGGTTCGGCAGGTTTCGCGAGGTTCGCAAGGATTGCCTGCCAATTGAGGATCGCGTTCCAAAGCAGACGCTGATCGCCGCGGTTCAAATCGCGGTGCATGGGGTTGAAGTTGAAACAAACGACGTGTCCCTTGCCTGCGGGCATGTCCAGGATTGCAGGCCGGCCGATCAGCTTCTCTTCTCCCCAGGCCTGGCCGCTTTCGACGAACGGTTTCCCATCGGTATCGCCCCATTCCATCACCACCCCGCTGCGGTCTTCGGGACCGTCCAGGCAGGTAGTGCAATAGGCCATGCGCAGCCAACGACGCGGGACGTTGTACAGCGGGAAATTTTGCCGGAAGACATAAGTATGCGCGGGATACCCGTACGCAATGGGATGATCGGCGCGATCAAAGGTGACCCGCACATGAGCGCCGGGCGTCCGCGTAGCCGCTTGCTGCGAGGCAGCGGACGATGCGCCACCGCCTCCCGCCGTGCTGCGGGGCACGCCACCGGAAGACCGCCGGACAAAGCGCACCAGCCCGCCTTCCAGCGCCAGCATGCTCCCGCTGCCCAGCGTCACCATCAGCCCGCCCTCGTCGATGAAGTGCTGGATCTGAGCGAGTCCTTCGTAGCCAATTCCTCCCGTGATGTCGTCGGATTCGGCGGGCGTGCCGAAACTCGGCGTCTGAGCCGTCTTCTTGAAAGGCATGGGCGACCAGCTCTTCGGCAGTCCTTCAATCTGTTCCGCCAATTCCAGATCAACATGCCCGTACAGCAGCACGTCGATGCGCGCGCGCAGATTCCCGGCGCGAACGTCTTCATCGCGTAGATACGTGTAAGGAACCTTGCGCTGATCGAGCGAGTAACGGATCCATCCGATGGAGTCGGTGTCCGCCCAGGGAACCCACACGCCGATGCGTGGCGCTTTTGCCGTGTGGCGCGGCACATCCGGTGCAGAGGAAACCTGTGTGAAGTCGAGGCCCAATTCCGCAGCGGTCGACACAATGGCTTCGTGCACTCCAGCTTGAGTGGCAACGATCCACGACCCGGCGGGAAACTTCGTGCCGCCTGCCTCGAACTCACGCTCGGCAATTTGAATTTCGAAATTCGCCAGACGATAGCGGGCGGCGAGAAACGATTCCTGTCCGGTGTCCTTCAGCAGGTAAACGGGACCGCTGCCCGTGACTCGTCCCTTGGGCTGCGGCACATCGGTCAGCAGGGTCAGCGCAGCCTGACGGATGGACGCGTCGGCGGTAGGTATCGCCTGCAAATGGTAGTTCGCAGGAAGTTCCCAGGAGACGTCATCGTAAGGCGCTTCTCCATCCTTCGGATAACGCTGCGGCGTGAGCAAATCCACCGCGTAATTGCGGTATGGCTGATCGAGGCGAACGACATACGTTCCAGCGGGGAAGGTTCCTTCTTTCAGCTGAATTGGGTTCTGCGACCGGGCAACTTCGATGTGCTGTCCCATGAGCCGTCCGACCATTTGTGCCACCCGCGCCGCGTCTCCTTGATCTTCTGGAATCAGAAACGCATAGGGCGGCTGCGTCAGCCCTTTCTGCCAGGAATCCCATGACTTCCTGTAGAAGTTGTGCAACATTGCCTGAGCCTGGCTCGCCGTTTCGTCCAATGCCGCCAGGGCTCCCGTTTCCTGGTAGTTGAGATTGTCGCGGGCTGACCATGTGACTTCTCGTGGAGCGGGCAGAGGCCGGTACCACTCCATGGTTGCTGCGGATGGCGACACCGCGCGTTTCTCGGTCTCCGCGCTGCCGTTGCCAAACGTTTCATAGCCGCGCCCAATACTGTTGTGATTCATTGCCACGGAATCGAGATACAGGTGCGCAAACGCCTCCCCAAAATTCCACGTCGAAACGCCCGGCATGCCCATCGCCGTCATGGCTTCTACTTCGTGG
>JADGNP010000293.1 GCA_017883425.1 Candidatus Sulfotelmatobacter sp.
CCATGCACACCTGCTGCCAGCACCTGCTGGAACATCCAGGCGTTGGCACGGACCGTCGTTTCGTCGATGCCGTTGACCGGCACATTGACGATCACCGCCGGCGTGCGATGGCCGCTCCTGGTCGGCCCGCCCGCCACCAGACCTTTCATGTACGCGGTCAACCCTACGATGTCGTAGGCGGCGTGCTCCATATCGTAACTGATGTAGTCGGCGTAAGTCTGCGCGTCCTTCTTGCCTTGTTCAAAGCTGCCGGCTGCGTCGCCACCCCCACCCGGCGCTCCGGTGTGGGAGCCCGTGTAATAGATCGGCTGGCGGTCCGCCAACAATTCAACCGCTCGATTGATTCGCTTCGGCTTGTAGGCCGGGTTGCCGCTTTGGGCCAGCGTGACCACCACGCCGAACACCAGCGCCAGCATCCCACCCAGTAAACACGTTCCCTTCCGAATGTTCTTCATAGTTTTTCCTCTGCTGGAACCTTGCTTCAGAAACTGTACTTCAGCGCGAGTTGTAGGGACCGCATGCTCTTGGCGCTGGTCACTACGCCGAACGTGGCGGGGGACCGCGGATCGTTAGGCGGAGTATTCCAGTTGGGATGGTTGACCGCGTTGAAAGCCTCAAACCGGAAGTTCACCGTGTGGCTTTCTTTGATTTTGATATCCCTCGCCAGCGATGCGTTGAAGGTCCGGCTTCCCGGGCTGCTCAGCACGTTTCTTCCCTCATCACCCATTTGATATGCCAGGTTCGGATTCGTGAAATCGAAGGCGGCCGCATTCCAATAGTTGCTCGCGGAGCGATTCGCCGGGATCGGACTGGTTCCCGTAACATTGGGGAAATTCGCCAGGTTGCCGACGCCCGTGGTATCGCCCAATGTCGAGCCCTGTAAGGGCGTGCCATCCGCCAGCGTGAGGATACCGCCGACCTGCCAGCCGCCGGCGATCGCGCCCGCCACGCCGTGAGTCAGGAAACTACGGCCCGGTCCGAACGGCAAGGCATACACGTAGGAAGCGACAAACCGCCGCGGCATATTGAATTGCGAAGGCCCGCGCATGGTGTTCAGCGTGTAGCTGTTGTTCGCCCACAAGGTATCGCCGCCATTGGTGCGCGTCGCGCTGCCGCCGTCGATGGCCTTTGACCACGTAAACGCAGCCGTGTAGGTGAGGCCCCTGGTCAGCCTCTGCGTCAGCTTCCCATTGAGGGCGTTGTAGTTGGAGTTTGCGACGGGCTCCACGCGTTGAATGGAGTTCAGCCCGGGGAAATTCGTACGGTAGAGGTCGGGATCATTTCCGCAAGCCACCGCCAGATTGACCGCCGGCCCAGAGGGAAGGCCTCCGGGAGTGGATGGGGGATTGTAGGGAACGGGCGCCCCGTAGGAGGTTACGGCGTTCATGGGAACACCGTAGTTATCAAGGTTCACATTGGGCTGAGCGCTGTCCGGACCCCAGCTGCAATCGAAATCCGTGATGAACTGGCCGGCCTGATATGGGTTCTGCGAAGCCGGCGTTGGCAGCAGTTGGTTGAGCTCGCGTTGCAGGGTGAGGTGCGTCCCCTTGGCGCCAACATACGCCAGAGTTGCCACGGTGTTATGGGTGAGGTCGCGTTGTATATCCAGGTGCCACTGCTGAACATAGGGCCAGACCGTTCGGTCCGGGATGGAAGTGGTCGATAGCGGGAACAGCAATCCTGGTCCACCGACGTTGTCGTACCCGGTGACGTTGTACTGGGTGGGGGTTTCCACGATCGGCGGAGTGCCCTCCAGGTCTTCCGCGTTGGCTTCCAGGCCATTGGTGTGCTCGAAGAAGATTCCGTATCCGCCGCGAACCGCCATTTTGCCATCGCCGTGCGGATCCCAGGAAAATCCAAAGCGCGGCGCGGGATTGAACAAGTGACCTTTCAAACAGCCACGGGGGATGCCGCCAACGCCGCACTGGACCATGCCGTCGAAAGGATTCCCGGCGCCGGGAATGAGGGCTCCCACTTGCCCAGTCAAACTGCCGTCGATGTCGAGCTGAGGAGCAGTGGCAGGATCGTAGGCGGAAGGCCGCCAGTTCGAAATCAGGTGATTCCGTTCCCAAAACGTCCCGTACACGCTGACGCGCAGGCCGAGATTCAACGTGAGATTCTTGCGGATGTGGTAGTCGTCCTGGAAGTAAGGCTCGAAGATCTTGAAGTTGATGTGATATTTCGGCTGGGAGCTGGCCTGGGAAAAGTTGGCGATGTTTCCCATCAACAGGTCGGCGAAAGCATTCCCGGTGGAAAACGGAGAGGTGGTGTCGAAGGTCAAATCTCCGCCGAGATCGGTATACGCCATCTCATTTTTTTCGGCATTCATGAAGTAGCCGCCGAAGACCAGCTTGTGTTTGCCCAGACTCTTGGTGACGTTGTCCCGGAAGGTAAATGTGGGGTTCGAGTTTTCCCATGGAAAGGCGGTTGGGCCTTCGCAGAATCCGCCACCATAGGCTCCATTCGTAGACAGGCAAAAGCCGGGCAGTTTTCCGCCGAAATCCGGGAACAGGCCGGGCATGGTGAAGCCACTGGTGCGCGTCCAGACCGAGGGATTGGTATTGATCTGCTTGATGTGATCCGTGGTGTAGCTGGCTACGAACTCGTTGAGCAGGGTAGGAGAAGCCGTTGCCGTCAGCCTGGCAACGATCTGCACCCCTGGACCGATGAAGTGCGTGCCGATGGTGGGGAAGCTTTCTCCGCCCCAGGTGACGGTGGCTTTCGTCGTATCCCAGGAATCGTGAATCACCCGGAAAGTGAAACGGAGCTTGGAGTTGAAATCGTGGTCGAGGCGAATCAGGTCTTCTCGCCAGTGCATCGGCTCGCCCACGGCCGCGGCGAAGACGGACTCAGCGCCCGTGCCCGTGCCCTGGTTCGGCGCCGGGATCATGTTCATCAGAAATTGTGCATTGGGATCAATCGACGGCAGTTGGTTGTTATCAAAAGAATCGCCGGTGTTGGGATCAAAGGGACAGTCGGTTGGGTCCGGAACCCCGCAAACGTCGGTGAAATCGCCCTGGCGATTCGCCATCGAGGGCACGAAACTATTAAAGTTGACCGGAATATTCTCTCGACGCCAGTTCTGCAACCAGAAGAAAAATGTACGGTTCTTCCAGATCGGCCCACCGATGCTGTAGCCGAAGTCGTGTTTCTTGTAGCCTGCTTTCGGAGTTCCAGGAACGTCAAAATAGTTGTGGGCATTGAAGGCTTCGTTCCTGGCAAATTCCCACAGCGAGCCGTGAAATTGGTTGGTCCCCGATTTGGTTTCCACCTCTACGGTGCCTGAGCCGCTCTTGCCATATTGCGCGCCGTAGTTGGAGGTCAACACCTGCACTTCGTCGATGGCCTCGACACTGGGATAGACGTTGAGCGAAAAGTTGCTGCCATTGTCCATCATGTCGCCGCCGTCCACTTCCCAGTTGTTGTATTCGGTGCGGCCGCCGTTCACGCTGTAACTGATGCTGCCTTCGACTCCGACCCTCCCTTCATCCTGTCCAGTTTGATTGCTGACACCGGGGACGAGCGTAATGAGCTGAGTAAAGTTGCGACCGTTGAGCTGGAGTTGCGTCAGCTCTTTGCCGGTGATAGTGCCGCCTATTTCCGACGATTGGGTATTCACCTGCGCCAGGCCCTCGCCGTGGACGGTCACTTCCTCACGAATATTTCCCACCTGCATCGTAACGTCGATACGGGCGTCTTGGGCGACTCGCAGGATCACTCCGTCCGCTTGATACTTGCGAAATCCGGTGACCGACACGGTGAGGTTGTATTGTCCGGGGGGCAGGGCGGCGGCCACGTATTCACCGGCGGAGTTCGTTTTGAGTTCGCGGATGATCCCGGTGGCTGTGTTTTTCAAGGTGACGGGAGCGTTGGGAATTACCGCACCCGTGTTATCGCGGATCGTGCCCGTCAGAGTAGCCGTGTCTTGCGCGAAGGCGGCCGCGGAGAACATCATGAACAGTCCGAACACCAGAAAGCGCAACTGCAGAGTTTTCGTCTGCATATCTCCTCCTGTGGAACTGCCAGCCACGCTTGACGTCTAGAATTCCGGCGTCAGCACTTTCGCTTCTTCCAAAGTGTTACGCCGTTGATTCCAGTACGACAAGTTGGCCATGTGTACGGCTGGAGCCGGTCGGAATGAGCATGGGCTCGCGATAGATAGCGCCAAAGCCCCAAACCAGCACAATGGGGATTCCGACTGCGCTAGAGCTTCCGACGATGCTCCTCTAGATCTCATGGCCAACATTATGGACCTCTCGCAATTGCAAGGGAAGACTCCCGCTACTGTCAGATGGTGAAACATCGCTGTTGCATGCATTGACCGTGGTCGTGAGTCTTTGCCTGAGTTCGTTCGAAACCTACCTCCGGATGGCTTCGAATGCGTAAAATGAAGGAGGTTGCTGTTGAGAATTGAGAGACACAGGGGAGCGAGTGGCCATGGAAACACAAAGCAAACGCAATCCAGAGCCAAATCCAGGCGAGGCAGTAGCACATATTGCAAGTGCTCAGCAGATCCTGAAGGCGCTGCAAGAGAAGATCGGAGAGCATCCGGAAATCGGCGCGGCCATCACGAAGCTGGAGATGGCGCTGAATGTTCTGGCAATACAGACCGGCGGACTACTGTAGCCGCGAGCACGGTGGTCGACGTATCCGCGCCAGAGAGCCCTTGGCAACGACTCAGTGCAAGATGCCCTTCACCTGCTATAATACCGATGGGGGCGGTTACGTTTTTCTCCTCTTTCAGGTCTTCTGACCTAAGCCAGTCCATCTGAAGTTCTCCCACCTTAGGCTTTTCAGCGGGTGAGCGGTCTGCCCATGCCGTTTGCAGCGGTCTTGCCGGAAGTCGATCAACTCCGCGATGTCAGCACGCGGCTTGAGCGACGGGCTGGGTCCTTGCAGAACTCGCCAAGAAGGGTCGCTTTTATGAACGCAACCAGTATTTCCCTCGGTCTGCTTATCATGCTGTTCACGATCCTGCTGCTCCACTGGATGCGCAAGCTGAAACCACAGACCACCGGGTTTCGATCACAAAGGATGTGCCCATCTTGCGGATTGATCACATCTCGACTCAATCCTCGTTGTTTGGAGTGCGGCGTGGCCAGCGTCTCAAAGCGCTAAGTGTGACGGGGGACCTAGCCGTTTCCCATTAAGGACAATAAGGCATGAAGAACATCAAGTTTGTTGTGAAAGTGAACCGAGGCGGTACTCGCGCCCCCCAATACGTACAGCGAGTTGATTCGATACCGATCCATATGACAACCAACCGCAAGCTGGCACAAGTGATGGGCAGATTCACGGCTGAAGACGCCATCAAATCCCTGCAAAACTCCCGCTGCATCCCGGAGTTAGAGTCGGTGCAGGTGAGTGCCTAGCATTTCGCGCTGAGAGTGCTTCGCGAAGCTCGCCAAGTGTACAGGCCCACCAGGTTCCGCCTCGTTTCGTCATCTTGATGTATGGGGTGCGGGTGAGGGCAACTTCTTCGCCCTCCCGGGGTTCACACATGGCGAACTGAAGCTAACTCGGGCAGCATTGCCAGCCTGGGATTGTTTCTGATGTTTGCCGAGCCGGATCGATGACTGTTACAAGTCCGCCCCTGCAGTTGACGGTCGTAAACCTGCCAACGGTTTAGATCGGTCTGGGCCGCGTGTTTCTTGCGGCGGTGATATTGGAGGGCGTGTCGTCGAAGGATTTGCCGGGTTCGTAGGCAACCTTCTCGTGCCTGGTTCCAACCTTCCGGATCGCGTCGTGCCAGCCATCGTCCCAACTGATCCGGGCCTCTCCATTCACGAGGGTCCAGGTCCCGTGTGGCCGGCCGATCGACTTCCTAGCCGCTCCGTCGGCGTCGAGGGTGATGAAGAACCTGCTTCTATTGCCGTCGCCGACTTCCCACCTACCAACAAAGTGAGCCCGTCCGGGCGTCATCACGGTGGTGTCTGAATTCTCGAATTCAATGCGGGCGATGTTGGCGGCAGGAAGTTTCTCCCGGTGGCCGTCCTTGTAAACAATCACGGCGGGAGTCTTGAAATCGATGCTCGCGATCTCGGCCAGGGCGAAGCTCTGGCGGTGGCCGTCTTTGAAGACGATCACGATGGTGTTGCGATCGTCGGCTGGTGAGGGGGTCGGTTTCGCGAGTGCACCGGCACAAGCCAGCAGCAGAACTCCAGAAATTCCAACGATTTTGATGAGGCCGTGCATGATTTCCTCCGGAACAAGAGAGCGCTGAAAACACAGCCCTCCTGTGGATTGATACGAAGCGCCGGCAGGAATAGTTCCTTCGGCCGCTATCGCCGACCTCAAGGGTAACGCACCCCAGGGGCTGAAGCCCTCGAAGAAAAGAAAGGCCTTATCGCAGCGCTGAAAGCGCTGCGCCACCCAAAGTGTAGTCTTTCCGCCGAATCCTAGGCCGCGCCCTTGGCCGATTCTTTCAGGTAGGCCAGCACTTCTTCGGAGTGGCCCTCAGGCTTGACCTTCTCGAAGATGTGCTGAATTTTCCCGTCGGGGCCGATGATAAACGTCGTCCGCGCGACTCCCCAGACCTTCTTGCCATACATGTTTTTTTCTTTCATGACGCCGAAAGCCTCGGCGACCTTCTTGTCGGCGTCGGCGAGCAGGGTGAAGGGCAGGCTGAACTTGTCCTGGAATTTCTTTTGCGCTTTCGGAGTGTCCGGTGAGATCCCAAGCAGCACCGCGCCGGTCTTCTGCATCTTCTTGTAGGTGTCGCGGAATTCGCAGGCCTCGATGGTGCATCCGGGAGTGTCGGCGCGAGGATAAAAGTAGAGAACAACGGTCTTGCCGCGCAGGTCCTTCAAGCCGATTTCTTTTCCGTTCTCGTCCTGCAAAGTGAAGTCGGGAGCCTTATCATTGATATTCATGGGAGTGTCTCCGCAGAAATCGAAGTCGAGCGCAGGAAATGCCGCCGAAACGGCATCCGTCCCGCCAGCTTTCTTCAAGATTTTACACCGCAAGACTTTATACCGTGGAGCGTTTCTGGTCGCGCTGCTGGCATGCGTTGCGGCGTGCGCCGTGGTCGTGGCGGCGCAAGAGGAGCGGCCGCAGATCACACCCGGAGAGCGGAAGGTCCCGAGGAAGAAAGACGC
>JADGNP010000026.1 GCA_017883425.1 Candidatus Sulfotelmatobacter sp.
ACTTCGCTCGGAATGACAAGGTTATTTTTTGGAATGACAAGATTTTTTTTGGGACCTTATCGGCACGGCTGAAGCCGTGCCCTTCCCGTTCGCGGTGTCCGTGCGGAAGCGGAGTCTCTGCGGAAATCGTAAAGCCCCGGTCATTAACCGGGCGTCCGTCCCTACGTGAATCGTTTATGCAGCTTGGCCGGGGGTTAGCGAGACTGGCGGGTCTTGCGTACGGGTCCAGGTGTAGCGCATGCGGTGGATTACGGTGATCGTGCTGAGGACTGCGATGACCCAGAGGACTGGGGCCATGCGGTTGAAGAGGGCTCCGAGGATTACCAGGACGAGGCGTTCGGGGCGCTCCATGAAGCCGACGCGGCAGGAGCCGATTAAGCTCTCGGCGCGGGCGCGGGTGTAGCTGACCATGATGGCACTGATCATGACGAAGGCGGCCAGCACTACGAAGAAGAAACGTCCGCCGCGGGCGTAGAAGACTAGCAGGCCGAGGAATTGGGAGGCGTCGCTGTAGCGGTCGACGACCGAGTCGAAGAAGGCGCCGAAGCGGGTGACGCGGTTGGTGGCGCGGGCGACCTGGCCGTCCACCAGATCGAAGAAGCCGGAGAAGATGATGACCAGGCCGGCGTAGAAGAACATGCGCTTCTGGTTAGAGGCGTTGGCGGAACCGAAAAGGATGGCGGCCCAGGTATTGACCACCAAGCCCATGAACGTGAGCACGTTGGGATTGATGCGGGAGAGCGCCAGCCAGCGGACGATGGTGTCGAGCAGGACGCCGCAGGCGCGGCCGAAGGCGCTGGTCCAGGACACGGACATTACGCGCCCGCCTCTTTGGGCTCGCCGGCGATTTCATCGTGGATGGTGCTCAGGCTGAGGATTTCCAGTTCGCGCTTGCCGTTGGGACTGACGACGATCACGGTGTCGCCGACCTTCTTGTTGAGCAAACAGCGGCCGATGGGCGAGGTGGTCGAAATTTTTCCCGTCGCTACGTCGGATTCCTCGCTGGTTACCAGCTTGTATTGCATTTCCTCGTTCTTCGTACTATCGAAAATCTTGACCGTGGAACCCAGGCCCACTTTGTCGTGGGGGATGTTGTTCATGTTGACCATGGACAGATCGGCGAGGCGCTTGCCGAGTTGGCGGACGCGCGCCTTGACGAATTCCTGGCGCTGCTTGGCCATGTGGTACTCGGCGTTCTCGCTGAGGTCGCCGAGGGCGGCGGCCTTTTTGATTTCTTTGGGAAGCTCGTGGATCAGCTCATGTTCGAGCGCGTTGATCTCTTCCTGTAGTTTTCGTTTGATTTGTTCTGTCATTCATTAACCTACGGCCTTCGAGATTATAACCCCGCCGCGGGCTTGGGGACTGCTCGGGGGACCTTTTCGGGGCGCTCCGGCAGAAGCTTTTAACCGCTGAGTTCGCGGAGAAAGGCCGCGAAGGTTGCAGAGAAGAGCGGGGCAAAATGCTCCTGCGTACCTTCCGGAGCGGGCGGTGAAGTTGATCGTTGAAACAAGCGCAAAAGCGACGGACAGAGGCTGCCCTGAGCGGAGGCGAAGGGGGTGTCCGTCCCCCACGTTCTCCTTATGCCTGGAATTCGGAGGCTTCGGGGAAGCGGAGTTTGCACTTGGCCAGGGCGGTGGTGAGGATCTCCTCCACCTTGGATTCTTCGCAGTTGCGGGCCATGGCCAATTCGCTGACTAAGAGGTAGCGGGCGCGCTCCAGCATCTTTTTCTCGCGGAACGAAAGAGGTTTGGCCTGATGCAGGGCGACCAGGTTCTTCAGGACGCCGGCCACCTCGAGCAACGAACCGGTGCGCATGCGCTCGGAGTTTTCCTTGAACCGGTCTTTCCAGTCGCCGTTGCTGCCGTTTTCGCCAACCGAAAGGGCGTCCAGGACCTTCTGGATTTCTCCATTGCGAACCACGCGCCGCAGGCCAACGCTGCCCGCGTTGTGGCAGGGAACCATCACTTTGAGGCTGCTGGCTTTGATGTGCAGGAGGTAGAACTTCTCGACCGTCGGACCTATCGACCGGCTGCTGATCTGTTCAATCACCCCAACGCCGTGATTGGGATAGACGACCTTGTCGCCGATGTGGAAGTTCAAGTCCATAGCACTCATGTTTAGGCACCTGGGAAGGCGAAGGGTTTCGAGGGGAGAAGCTGCAACAGTCCTAAAGGTATGCTACTCCCCGGAACTGCCGAAAGCAAGGAGGCCGGACAGGGGTGATGATGCCTTGCTGGTGTGCGCGCAAGATCCCTCCCTCCGCCTGAAGAACGGCTCCGGTCGGGATGACGCCGGCTGGAGCGGAGCTTGTGGAAAGTCAACCGCGCCGCTCCGGGCGAACCAGAGTTCGACCCGGGCTAAGGCTTTAGGTCATTGAAATACAAAGCGTTAAGTCTCGTCGGGGCCGGTAGAGGTGGCTTCGCCCATCTGCATCACACGGCGGAAAAACGAGTGATCGGAAATCCAGCGCATATAATCGGGCCGTGGATTCCGACCGCAGAGACTTTTCAGACGAGCCAGAGCAGAGCCATTCCCAGACGGAGAACGCGCGCGAGCTTCCGGTGGGCCGGGTTCTTGGACTCGATGTGGGATCGCGGAGAATTGGCGTCGCGGTGTCGGATCCCCTCGGAATCACCGCTCAGGGGCTGGAAACGTTGCAGCGCAGAACCAAACGGCACGACTTTGAATATCTGCAGCGGGTAATTCGCGAGTACGACGTGCGGGAGATTGTGGTCGGTCTGCCCCTGCGCATGAGTGGCGCGGAAGGGATTCAGTCTGACAAGATGGAAGTCTTTGCCGAAGAATTGCGCAAGCGATTTCGTTTGCCGGTCCATCTCTGGGATGAGCGGCTCACCTCCGCGGAAGCCAACCGTTTGTTGCGCGAGACGGATCTTTCGATCGAGAAGCGCGGGAAGGCGGTGGATCGGATGGCGGCGATTCTGATTCTTCAGGGATGGATGGAGCAGCGCGCTGCGGCGGCTTCCGGCTTTCGGCTTCCCGCTTCCGATTCGGAATAAACCGCCTAGTGCCCGCGCATGGCGCGGCGATACGCCACTACATTCTTATTGTGTTCTTCCATGGTGCGGGCGAAGCGGTGATGGCCCTGGGCATCGGCCACGAAGTAGTAGTAGTCGGTCTGCGCGGGATGCATGGCCGCTTCCAGCGCGCTGCGTCCGGGATTGCCGATGGGGCCCGGCGGGAGTCCGGCATTCCGGTAGGTGTTATAGGGTGAGTGGAACTGCATGTCTGCATGATGAAGCGCACCCTGGTACGTTCCCGCCAGAAGTTCTGCATAAATAATGCTGGGGTCGGCGTCGAGCGCAATGTTTTTGGCCAGGCGGTTGTAGTAGACGCTGGCCACCAGCGGCCGCTCCTCAGCCACGGAGGTTTCTTTTTCGACGATGGAGGCCATGATCACCGTGCGCTCCACGTCATTCGGAACTCCGGGTTGAGGCGCGCCTGGGGCCGAATCCGCGACCACTCGCAACCTGGCTTGTGTGGAGTCGCCCGTCGTTGGGATGAGACCGATCTGGTGCGCGACCTGGCGGAACTGCTTGACCATGGCCGCAGCCATGTCGTGCATGGTCATCATGCGCGAGAATTCGTAGGTGTCGGGAAAAAGATATCCCTCAAGGGACCGCGCTCCCGGAGCGAAGTCGGCAATCAGCGCGGTGTCGGACTGCGCTACTTTCAGAAAGTCGGCGGCGGGGCCGAGTCCCGCGGCCTCAACGGCGCGGGCGATGTCGAACATGGTGAAACCCTCGGGCACGACCACGGTATGGAAATAGACGTCGCCGTGCCGCAGGCGCTTCTGAATGTCAAGGATGTTCGCGGGTTTGTCGAACAGGTATTCCCCAGCCTTCAGGGAGCGTTTGTGGTGAAGGTAGTGCCACAGAACAAAGGCCTCTTCGCTGCGAATGACGCCGGCGTTCCTGAGTTCGGCGGCGATACGGTGTGCGGAATATCCGGGGCGCAGCATCACGAACACCTGCCCAGACGGTTCGGTGGGCGTCAGCACAGCCCAGGCGAACCATCCGGCAGTTGCAACGACCGCGACCAGGATGAGCCAGACAATCTTGCGCACAATATTCACGATACGACAGACACAGTTTAGCCGATGACGAAATGGGGTGTAGCTGACGATCGTGCGCCGGACTTTAGTAAGTGGCTGATTCGCCTCAGGATGCCGTTAAGGGAGGGAACGCGAGCTAGAATCCGTCTCACAAATGTTTGCGGGGGAACAAAGCCAGCGAACCTCAGGGGCTAAAGCCCCGATTTATTCTCGGCTCTGACGGCACGGCTGGAACAGGCTGCGGAAAAACTCGCATTCCGCGCTGCAGCGCCTGAAGGCGTGATTGATTAGCCAGCACTTACGCGATGCCTGAAGGCATCGCCTGATACGAATCGTGAGTTTTTCCGCAGCCTGTGGAAGCCGTGCCCTTCCCAAACCCATTTATGAGACCAGCCCTAGTGTCCCCCGAGTTACTAGGACACTGCGGAAAGTGAACCACACCTGCTTTTGAACCCTTTCCGGCCCTGTATACTCAATGTTGAGGTCTTCTTATATCTTGATGAGACGTAGCTCGCCCTTTTGGGTCGTAACCTTATTCCTGGCCGTGCTGCCCACGACGGGTTGCCTGTTCCGCACCCGTCCGGTCGAAGATAAGTACTCGAAAGTCCCGCTGAAGGAATCCACGCAGCAGGGGCTGATCGACACTCTTAATCAGCAGGCCGAAGCCATCCGCTCGCTGAAGGCGACGGTGGATATTGACAGCTCTGTCGGCGGCATGAAGAAGGGCCATGTCACCGACTACAAGGAAATCCGTGGCTATGTCCTGGCGCGGAAGCCAGATGCGCTGCACATGATCGGGTTGATGCCCATCGTGCGCACTACGGCGTTTGACATGGTCAGCGACGGCCAGGATTTCAAGGTGTGGATTCCGACGAAGAACCGGTTTGTGATCGGCAAGAACGAGGTGGCGACGTCCAACACCGACCAGCCGATGGAGAACATTCGCCCGCAAAATATCTACGAGGCGCTGCTGATCCGCCGCATCGATCCGCAGTCCGAGATCGCGGTGAAGGAGAACGGCTTCGAGACCTTGCCGGACGGCAAGGGGCATCGCGTCCTGCAGGACGACTACGAACTGACCGTGATCCAGAAGTACGACAAGGTCTGGAGGCTCTCGCGCAAGATCATTTTCGGACGGATCGATCTGAAGCCGCACCGGCAGTTCATTTACGACGAGGATGGCAAGGTGGTCACCGACGCGCGCTATGCCGAATACAAAGACTTCGACGGTGTCAGCTTCGCGTCGCGCATCGAGATCTTCCGGCCGCAAGAGGAGTACGACATCAAGCTGAACATGCTGAAAGTGGACATTAACAAGCCGCTGACGGATGAACAGTTCGTGCTGCAACAGCCAGCGGGAGCGGACGTGGTCCATCTCGACCGGCCGCAATCGAGCCTGGCGTTGCCAGCCGGGTTGAAACATCAGTAAACAGCGGAGCGGCTCGCAGCCATTTTCCCGGCTCGCATTCTCATTTCACCCATGATGAACAAAATGGTTGTCGCCAACCTGGTGCACCGGCCGACGCGGTCCTTCATCGCGATGAGCGCGATTGCGCTCGAAGTGACCATGATTCTGATGGTGGTCGCCCTCTTCTACGGATTGCTGAACGGGTCGAAGAAAAGCCAGCTCGGTGTCGGAGCTGACTTAATGGTGATGCCGCCAGGGGCGGCAGGGGTGATCGGTCTTTCCGGAGCGCCAATCCCTATCAAAGTAGGAGATATTCTGCGTCGAGTACCGCACGTGGTGTCGGCGGCACCGACGGTCTGGTGGTTCACCCAGAAACCGCTGGAGATCATTTACGGCATCGACTTGGCCAGCTATGACACGCTTCCTCCGAAATTCCGTTATCTCTCCGGCGGGCCTTTCCAGGGGCCTTATGACGTGATCGTGGACGATTACTTTGCCGGCATGAACCACAAGAAAGCAGGCGACACGATCGAGATCCTGGCGCACGATTTCCGCATCTCCGGCATCGTTCCGCACGGAAAGGGCTGCCGCAAGTGTCTTCCATTGGAGACGATGCAGGACCTGATTAGCGCAGACGGCCGTGCTTCTGTTTTTTATCTTAAGTTGGATGATCCGGCGAATGCCGATCAGGTAGAAAAGGCGATCCAGGAGATACCGGGCATGGAAAAGTATTCCGTGCGTTCCATGCCGGAATATTTGTCGACGATGACGCCCGATAACCTTCCGGGATTTGATCTTGCCATTAAGGTCGTAATCGGCGTGGCCGTGGTGGTCGGCTTCCTGGTCATCTTCCAGTCGATGTACACGGCGGTGATGGAGCGGACACGCGAGATTGGGATTCTGAAGTCGCTGGGCGCTTCGAAGTGGTACATCGTGAACGTGGTGCTGCGGGAAACTGTGCTGCTGGCGATCGCGGGGATCGTTGCGGGGATCATTATCAGTATGGTGACCCGGCGCGCGATTATGTTCGAAAAACCCGTGTTGGATCTCTTTTGGAGCAACGAGTGGGTGCTGCGAGCGTCGCTCATTGCGGTTGTTGGGGCGCTGGCAGGAGCTTTGTATCCGGCGCTCAAGGCTGCGCAACGGGATCCGATCGACGCGCTGGCGTACGAATGAGGTCGCAGTTTCAGACGCATCAGTCTCTTGATCTTGAAGATTTTCCAGAGTGGAGAGTATGCCGCCGGGCTACGCCCAGGCGGGACAGCCGAGGCGGCTGTCGCCACATGCGCATTGCCCGAGTTCTAATCTTGTGATTGCAGTCCCGCGCGCCTGAGCATTCGGCGCAATCCTCGTTCTCCTGCAGATCCCCGTTGTTCCGCGGCGATGTTGCCGTCGCGGTCGATCACCACGTAGATGGGATAGACCTGCGCGTTGTACATGGCGGCGAGGTTGGTGTCTTTGGTGAGTACGATTGGGACCGAGCGTGGGTGCTCCGCAAGGTACTTCTTAACCTTCTGATCCGGTTCAAGGACGTCGACCGCGAGAACGATCAGGCCTTTCCCGCTGAATTCCTTGGCGATGTCGTCGACGAGGGGCGCTTCTTCGTCGCAGTATTTGCACCAGGTGGTCCAGAATTCGAACAGGACAACTTTACCTTTGACGGACTCGTTATTGAACTGTTCGCCGGTCGTGGTCTTAGCGCGGAAACGAGGAGCGGGTTGCCCCGACTCATCGCCGGCCCGGGCAAGGAACGGTACCAGCAGCAGGATGCCGGTCAGGCACGCCGAGAGCGGTCGGCGCTTCAACATGCCGCAAAATATAACACAGGCGCCAGAGTAAATGATCCCGGCGCCTGTGGGGATTGCTTGCCCGGTGGCATTTGCGCCAAGGCCGGCAGGGAGAGGAGCAGGACGGCTGCAAAAACTCCGAGAAGTGCCTTCATGGTGAACCTCCGACGTTTACGTTACCAGCGTTGGACCGGGAGTAACACCTCGTTGACAATTCTTTGTAGATTACGCTATCGTAAAGACTTTGGTAGTCGTGTGGTTGCCCGCCTGATGGCCTGGCGTCCTCGCCGGGGAATCAACGAGCGGTCTTCTTTCGCAGCTTTATTCAATCCGGGAGAGTTCCGATGTCAACCTATTTCCCCAAAGAGGGGGAAATTGTGCGCAAGTGGTACGTCGTGGATGCGGACGGGCAGACGCTCGGGCGCCTGGCTTCACAGGTGGCGCGCATCCTCATGGGCAAAGAAAACCCGCAATACACGCCGTTTCTCGATACCGGCGATCACGTGATCGTGATCAACGCCGAGAAGATCAGAACGACCGGCATGAAGGCCGAGCAGAAGCAGTATCACCACTACACGGGATATCCCGGTGGTCTGCGCACCGAAGATTTCAAGAAGCGGATGGTGCGCAAGCCCGAGGCGGTGATCGAGTCGGCCGTGAAGCGGATGCTGCCGAAGAACAAGTTGGCGGCGCACATGCTTTCGAAGCTGAACGTTTACAAGGGCGACAAGCATCCGCACCAGGCGCAGAAGCCGCAGGATTTGAAGCTGGAAGTGCGGGCGTAAGCGCAGCGGCTAAAGCCGCGATCGTGTTTGCAAAGGTTTCGGCACGCCTTGAAGGCGTGCCCTGATACGAATCGAGATACGAAGCTCCGTGTCTGGTTTAGCCAGAAGCCAGGAGCTGGAAGCTTAGGAGCTAAATGGCTGAATTAGTTCAATACTACGGAACGGGACGCCGCAAGAGGGCGATTGCCCGTGTGTATTTGCGTCCGGGCAGCGGCGATTTCAAGGTGAACGGGCGCGCCTTTGAAGAATATTTCGTGACTCCGGCACAGCGTTCGGCGGCGAAGGCGCCGCTGGCCTCTTCGGATACGGCAGCTACGTTCAACGTCATTGCCAGCGTGTTGGGTGGCGGCGTGCGTGGCCAGGCGGACGCGGTGAAGTTGGGCATTGCCCGCGCTCTGATGCAGTTCAATGCCGAACTGCGCAAGAAACTGAAGGCCGAGGGCATGGTCAGCCGGGATTCGCGCGGCAAGGAACGCAAGAAGTACGGGCAGAAGGGCGCTCGCAAGCGGTTCCAGTTCAGCAAGCGGTAACTGCGCGCTTCGAGTTCCGAGCAGACCGAGATTCCTCGCTTCGCTCGGAATGACAACAGTTTGGCTGAGAGCTGAAAGCTGACAGCTGGTTTGAGGTGTTAAATTCTTTCCGTGCCTCGCGGTGCGGGGCGGGAATGGCAATCCGGAGCGGCACGCTGGCGCAAAGGATGCAGACTAAAGAGGAGGTTCATTGGCTACCATTACCATGAAGGAGTTGCTCGAAGCGGGCGTCCACTTCGGGCATCAGACCAAGCGCTGGAATCCCAAGATGAAGGAATACATCTTCGGAGAGCGCAACGGGATTTACATCATCGACCTGCAGAAGACGCTGAAGATGTTCAAAGAGGCGTCGAAGTTCGTGCAGGATCTGGCGAACGACGGCCGCATTGTGCTGTTCGTGGGCACCAAGCGCCAGGCGCAGGACGCGATTGCCGAAGAAGCGCAGCGTTGCGGGATGTTCTACATCAACCAGCGCTGGCTGGGCGGACTGCTCACCAACTGGGTCACGGTGCAGAAGTCGGTGAAGCGACTGAAGGAGCTCGACGAGATGGCCACGGACGGCCGCTACGAGCTGCTCCCCAAGAAGGAAGTCATCAAGCTCGAACGCGAGCGCAAGCATTTGCAGGCCAACCTGGCCGGCATCAAGAACATGAGCCGGTTGCCCGACGCGATCTTCGTGGTTGATTCCAATAAGGAACAGATTGCGGTGCGCGAGGCGCGCAAGCTGGGCATTCCCGTGGTCGCGGTGGTGGACACGAACTGCGATCCGAGCGAAGTGGATTACGTGATCCCCGGCAACGATGATGCGTTGCGGGCGATCCGGCTGTTTACGTCGAAGATTTCGGAATCGATTGCCGAAGGCGCGCAGTTGATGACCGACAAGCAGGTAGCCGACATGCAGGCGGCTTCGGATGCGGCGCAGGCTGCAGAGACCGCGACGAGCGAAGTCCCCGCCGGTATCGATGCTGCCGAAGACATCAGCATGGAAGAAGTGCTGGGTCCGGGAACGCACAAGAAGCCGGTAGCGACCGAGGAAGCTGAGCTGCCGAAGGTGGAGAGCCAGACGGTTTGAAGGCAGTCGCCAGTTGCCAGTTGTCAGTTGCCAGAAAAAACCGGGCATTCATCCCTTGAGGGAAAGCAGACCCGCGCGGGTCGTCCGGCGCGGGTCAAAGTTTATAGAGGAGCAGGTTTCAAAGTTTCAGAGGTTTCAAAGGCAGCTGGGCAAGTTTCACTTTGAAACCTTGAAACTTTGCAACTTTGAAACCTGAGAAGGATTGCAATGGGTACTACTACAGTGAACATTTCCGCGGCACAAGTAAAAGACCTCCGGGAAAAGACCGGGGCTCCAATGATGGATTGCAAGCAGGCCCTGACCGAAGCTAAAGGCGACATGGAGCAGGCAGTCGTGATTCTGCGCAAAAAGGGCGTATCGGTAGCGGCCAAGAAGGCGACGCGTGTGACCAGTGAAGGATCGGTCGCCAGCTACATTCACGCCGGCGGCAAGATTGGTGTGCTGGTCGAAGTGAACTGCGAGAGCGATTTCGTGGCCCGCACCGACGATTTCAAGGAACTGGTGCATGACATCGCGATGCACATCGCGGCCAGCGACCCCAAGTTCGTGCGCAAGGAAGACGTGACCAAGGCTGACTTCGAGCGCGAGAAAGATATTTATCTCGCACAGGCTGTTGCTTCCGGGAAGCCCCAGAATATTGCGGAGAAGATGGTTGCCGGCAAGATGGAGAAGTTCTATGAAGAAGTCTGCTTGCTGGAGCAGCCCTTCATCAAGGACCAGACCATTTCGATCTCGCAGCTCATCGCGGCGAAGATCGGCAAGCTGGGCGAGAACATCGCTGTCCGAAGATTTGCCCGCTTCAAGGTGGGTGACGTAGGCGAGACCGTCGCGGTTACGAAGCCTACAGAGCCGAAAGGCGAATAATTCAGGGCGCCCAATGGGCGCCCTTTTTTGTTGGTTGTTTTCATTTGCTGGGTGCGAGGGCGAGACGCCCCTTCGGCAAGCTCAGGGCAAGCTCTCGCGACAGCCGGCGGGACGCCGGCGCTACGAGACTCTTTCATGACGACGACTCCTGCCTTCAAACGCATTCTGCTCAAGCTTTCCGGTGAGGCGCTGGCGGCCAACCAGGGCTTTGGCGTGGAGTTGGCGCGCATCCACGAGATTGCCGCGGAACTGGCGGACGTTCACAAACTGGGCGTGCAGATGGCCATCGTGGTCGGCGGAGGGAACTTTTTCCGCGGCGTGGCTGAGCAGGCGAAGGACATGGACCGGGTTTCCGCCGACCACATGGGCATGCTCGCCACTGTCATTAATGCTCTGGCGTTGCAGGATGCGCTGGAGAAGCAGGGCGTCTACACGCGGGTGCAGTCCGCCATCGAGATGAAGCAGGTAGCCGAGCCCTTCATCCGACGCCGGGCCATTCGTCATCTGGAGAAAGGCCGCGTTGTGATCTTTGCCGGGGGCACCGGCAATCCCTATTTCTCGACCGATACCGCGGCTTCCCTGCGCGCCATGGAGATCAAGGCCGAGGTGATTCTCAAGGCTACGCGAGTAGATGGCATCTACGACGCCGATCCCCTGAAAGTGGATGGCGCCAAGAAGTTTGACAACATCTCCTACATGGACGTTCTGAAGCTGGGACTAAAAGTGATGGACTCCACCGCCATCAGTCTGTGCAAGGACAACAACCTGCCCATCATCGTTTTCAACCTGAACCACCACGGCAACATCCGGCGCGTGGTGCTGGGGGAGAAGATTGGATCGAGGGTGAGCGCGTAAGGTTTCAGCCACGGATTTTCACGGATTCACACGGATTGGGGCGTTGCTGATCCGTGATGTCCCGTGGAAATCCGTGGCCCGCTTTCGGTTGGGTTTATAATGCTGCGTTTTGATTCTGCAATGATTCGGAGTTGACCATTATGGCGCAAGCGACAATGGCGAGCATCGCCGGCCTGAAAGAAACGTACGTACAACTGAAGACGCGTATGGAAAAGGCGGTGGACGATTTCCGCAAGGCCATGGCGGGGGTGCGGACCGGGCGCGCGAACGTACATATGCTCGATAACGTGAGCGTGGACTACTACGGGTCGCAGATGCCGTTGAACCAGGTTGCGCAGGTGCACGCGCCGGAGGCGCAACTGATCACGGTGCAGCCGTTCGACCCGTCGCAGATGGGGGCGATTGAAAAAGCGATCCGCTCGGGAGATATGGGCTTGAATCCGATGAACGATGGCAAGCTTATCCGCGTGCCGGTTCCGCCGCTCACCCAGGAACGCCGGCAGGACATGGTGAAGCACCTGCACCGGGTGCTGGAAGAGCACCGCACGGCCGTCCGCAACATTCGCCGCGACGGCAACGAAGCGATCAAGAAAGCACTGAAGGACAAGAAGATTACCGAAGACGAAGAGAAGCGCTCGCTCGATGAGATACAGAAGCTGACCGACGACGAAATCAAGAAGATGGAAGAGATGAGCAAAGGCAAGGAAAAAGAGGTGCTCGAGCTCAAGTAGTTTCTTCCGAGTTTGGATTTCCGAACTCTGCATCGATATAAGACCAAATGGCACGGCCACAACCCTGGCCTGCGGCCCGGGGACAGCCGAGGGCGGCTGTCCCCACATGGGCTTCCCGGCGCACCGGCACATGCTCCCATATAATTGAAGCTCATGAAACAGGTCGTCCATGGCGCGTGTCCGCACGACTGTCCCGATGCTTGCGGGGTGCTGATTACCGTCGAGGACGGGCGGGCTACGAAGATTCAGGGGGACCCGGAGCATCCGGTCACGCGCGGGTTCTTGTGTGCGAAGGTGGCGAAGTATCTGGATCGCGTGTATTCGCCGGATCGGGTGCTGTACCCCATGCGGAGGATTGCGGCCAAGGGGCCCGCGGGGCAGCGGAGCTTCGCTCCGCATGGACAGCCGGGGGCGGCTGTCCCCACACAAACTGATCCCACACAAGCCTGGCAGCGCATTTCCTGGGATGAAGCGCTCGACGAGATTGCATCGCGATTTCGCGCGATTACGACGGAGTTTGGAAGCGAGGCAATCCTGCCTTACTCCTACGGCGGAACGCTGGGGACGCTCAACGGCGCGTTCATGGACCGGCGATTCTTCCACCGCCTGGGGGCTTCGCAACTGGACCGCACCATCTGTTCGGCGGCCGGAGAAGCGGGTCTGAAGTCCGTGCTGGGCGTGAAGCTTGGCACGGAGCCGGAGCAGTTCCGCCATTCCAAATACATCATTGCCTGGGCATCGAACATCCACGGCAACAACGTGCATTTGTGGCCGTTCATCACCTAGGCCCGGCGCAAGGGCGCGAAGCTGGTGGTGATCGATCCCTACCGCACGCGGACGGCGGAGTGCGCCGACTGGTATCTGCCGATCAATCCGGGCACGGACGCGGCCCTGGCACTGGGAATGATGCACGTCATCATCGGCGACAACCTGCATGATGCCGACTATGTTTCCAAGTACACGCTGGGCTTTGAGCAACTGCGCGCAAAGGTGAAGGAGTATCCGCCGGAGCGGGTGGCGCAATGGACTGGGATCGCCGCCGCCGATATCCGCAAGCTGGCGCGCGAGTACGCCACGGTCAGACCGTCGGTGATCCGGCTGAACTACGGCGTGCAGCGCTCCGAGCGCGGCGGCATGGCGACCCGCACCATCGTCATGCTGCCCTGCATCACCGGATCGTGGAAAGAAATCGGCGGCGGGTTGCAAATGTCCGTCAGTGGAGCGGTGGATCTCAATACCGAGGCCTTGAAGCGCCCCGACCTGATGCAGACCGCGCTGGGACGCGAAGCCCGAACCATCAACATGGTCGAACTGGGGCGGGTGCTCAACACGCTCCATAACCCGCCCGTCAAGGCTCTGTTCGTGTACAACTCCAATCCGGCGGCGGTTTGTCCGGAGCACAATGAAGTGGTTCGCGGCCTGCTCCGGCCGGATCTTTTCACCGTGGTCCACGAGCAATTTCTTACCGATACGACGGACTACGCCGACATCGTGCTGCCGGCGACCACGTTCTTTGAGCACAAGGACCTGCAAAAGGCGTACGGGCATTACTATCTGCAGGTTTCGAATCAGGCGATTGCGCCGCTGGGGGAATGCCGTCCGAACGTTGAGCTCTTCCGCGCGCTGGCGAAACGCATGGGATTCGAAGAAGATTGCTTCGGAGAGACCGTGGACGAGATGATCGACGCGGCGCTGGAGTCGACGGATCCGTGGCTCGAGGGGATCAATCGCGAGCGGCTTGAACGGGGGCCGGTGCGGCTGAATTTTGGGAATCGAGCGTCAGATGCGGAGGCAGCGGAGCTTCGCTCCGCCCGGCCGGGTCAAAGACCCGGCCCCACACAAGAACTTGCGGAGCTTCGCTCCGCTGGACAGCCGGGGGCGGCTGTCCCCACACAGGCTGTGTCCACACAAACCGTCCCGTTTCTTCCGTTCGCGCAGGGGAACTTCCGAACGCCTTCGGGGAAGGCGGAACTTTACAGTGAGGCCGTGAAGGCTCAGGGACTCGATCCGGTCGCCGACTTTACGCCTCCCACCGAATCGCGGTACGGAAAGAAGGAGAGCACACTTCCGCTGGAACTGCTGGCTCGCAAGGCCGACAACTTCCTGAATTCCACGTTTTCCAACCTGCCTTCGGTTCAGGAGATGGAAGAACCGGGGCTGCTGGAGATTTGTGCCGCCGACGCGCGGGCGCGCGGCATCGGCGACGGCGACCAGGTTCGCGTCTTCAATCACAGGGGGGAGATCCTGCTGAAGGCGCGGGTCGACGGGAAAGTTCAGCCCGGAGTCGTCTCCGCCAGCCTCAATTGGGCGAAGATGACCCCCGGTTTCCAGAGCATCAATGCCCTGACCTCAGAAAAACTTACCGACATGGGCAACTCGGCTACGTTTTATTCCGTCTTGGTTGAGGTAGAGTTATCCAAGCCATCCCCATGAAGCAACCGCAGGTTTTGCCGATCGGGTCAAACCTGCTGGGTTGGACGTGTTGATTGGACCCAGAAAGAGTTGCGGCTTGGACGCTTTCCCTTGCGCTACCGTATAATGACAGTTTTCTTACATCCCAGAGGCTGAGGTCGTAGCGATTCCTTTTCGCTTTCATTCGGAGAACCTTGTTGTGCCTAAGCGCCCCTGCCTTGTGAGGGCCGTGTCGGTGCCATCTTCTTCATTTCAACGGCCTTGGCCAAGGGTGCGGTGGGGTGTGCGTGGGTTTTGCGGGATGCTGGCCACGCTCCTGCTTATGACCGCAAGCCTGACTTGGGCGCAGAACGACGTTGTTTCTGAGATTAACGTCATAGGCAACCGCCGCATTCCCGCCGAGACCATTAAAGCCCGCATCTTCACGAAGTCGGGGGACGTTTACGACGCGGCCGCCCTGGAGCGCGACTTCAACTCCCTGTGGAACACGGGGTACTTCGAGGACATCAAGTTCGCCCGCGAGCAGACCCCCAAGGGCTGGCGCATCATCGTCACGGTGAAGGAAAAGCCGACGATCCGCGAAATCAACTACCTGGGCCTCAGTTCGGTTTCGAACAGCGACGTCCTCGACCGCTTCAAGCTGGATAAGGTTGGCTTGGTCGTCGAGAGTCAGTACGATCCCACCCGCATCAAGAAGGCGGAAGTCTCGATCAGAGGCCTGCTTTCCGAACACGGCCGGCAGTTCGCCACCATCCGCTCGGAAGTGCGGCAGATTCCGCCCGCCGCGGTCGGCATCACCTTTGTGGTGAAGGAAGGACCGAAGGTCAAAGTCGGCAAAATCAGGTTCGAGGGCAACAAGAATGTCAAGACGCGAACTCTGCGCGCGGCCATGAAGAACCTGAGGCCGGTCGGCGTGCCGCATTCCATCTTCCTGGAGAATATCTTCGCGAAGACGTACGACGCCACCAAACTGCAAGAAGACACCGAGCGGGTGCGAGCGGAATACCAGAACCGCGGCTACTTCAAGGTTGTGGTGAACGATCCCAAAACCGAGATCCACGACACCGGGCACAAGGGCATGCACATTCCGCTGGCGCAGGCCGGTCCCGGCAAGGCCGTCGATATTACGATGCCCATCGAGGAAGGCGACAAGTATCACTTGGGCAAGATCACCTTCAAGAACAACAAAGCCATTTCCAACACGGCCGCGCTGCGCTCCCTGTTCCCGCTGAAGGACGGCGACCTGTTCAGTCGCGACAAAATCGCCAAAGGCATAGAAGCCCTGCGTAAGGCCTACGGCCAGTATGGCTATATCAACTACACGGGCGTTCCCGCCACCACTTTTGACGACGACAAGAAGCTCGCATTTCTGGAAATCGACATTGACGAGGGCAAGCAGTTCTACGTGCGCCGCATCGAGTTCACGGGGAACACCACCACGCGCGACAAGGTGATCCGTCGCGAACTGTCTCTCGAAGAGGGGGGGGTCTACGACTCCCGCCTTTGGGAACTGAGCCTGATGCGCCTGAATCAACTTTCCTATTTCGACCAGCTCAAGCCGGATGACCCGAACATTACGGAGAAGAAACTGGACGAGAAGAACGGACAAGTGGACCTGACGCTGAAAGTCAAAGAGAAGGGCAAGAACAGCATCGGACTCAACGGGGGCGTCAGCGGGTTGGAGGGAGCCTTCATCGGACTGAATTACTCGACCAACAACTTCCTGGGACGCGGCGAAACGCTGCAAGTCCAGATCAGCCTGGGAAACCTGGCGCGGAGCGTAATGTTCGGCTTTACGCAGCCTTACATGTTTGATCGGCCGTTGCAGTTTGGTTTCACCGTGTTCGGGAACAAGATCAGCTACAACCAGGCGCGGCAGCTGTCCATTTTCAGCGGACAGCAGTTGAATCTGCCTGCCGCCCAGTTGCAAAACCTGCAGAACTACTCGCAGTCGAGCGTAGGCTTTACCACCTCGCTGAGTTATCCGTTGCGCCGCTCGTTCAAGCGTCTGGGCATGACCTATTCGCTGGACCGGTCAAGTTTGATCGCTCTGAGTACGGCGTCCAAAAGCCTTTTCGATTTCATCGCATTCCGGGGCATTTCAGGACCGAATGCAGTGAATGGAATCGTCACCAGCAAGATCTTCCCCAACTTCTCGTTCAATACCTTGGACAGCGGAATCTCTCCGCACAAGGGGAACCAGTTGACGCTGGGGATGGAACTGGCAGGTCTGGGTGGCACGGTCAGGTCGGTCCGCCCCATCATTCAGTACAAGCGGTTCATTCCCGTACAGAACCGCCGCAACACGATCGGCTACACCATCAACGGGTCGTTCATCAGCGGTTATGGAGGCCTGGTAGCCCCGCCGTTCCAGCGCTTCTTTATGGGCGGCGAAAACGACATTCGTGGCTTCGATATTCGGTCGATATCGCCGGTGGCGTTCCTGCCCAGCTCGAACGTCATTACACTGACGAATCCCGACGGAACCCCGGTTCCAAAAAACCCGGCCAACCCGCGACTGGGGAACTGGACCGTGCCAATTCCGGTGGACCAGATCGTGTTCCCCGGCGGCGATCTCAGTGTATGGACGAACCTGGAGTACCGGATCACGATTGCGGGGCCGGTGGCGATCGCTCCCTTCATCGACTCGGGCATCGACCCGATCCTCCGGCCTTCGCAACTGCAAATCGCAAAAGTGCAATATGACCAGGTGGTCGGCACGCCCTTCGGATGTCCGACGCTCGATGCCGGGTACAACTGCCAGGGTGGAAGCATCCTGAACCCGAAGCCTTCCCAGAACCTGCAGGTTTTGGGCTCGACGAACTGGAGGCCCCGCGTCTCCACCGGCATCGAACTGCAAATGTTCCTGCCCGTAGTCAACGCGCCCTTCCGCATCTACTGGGCCTATAACCCGCTGCGGCTTGACGGTCCGGCGAACCCGCCGATTCCCATTACGCGCGGTATGTTCCCGGCGGGCGCGGCCGGTGACTACACCTATCACCTGGCAGTGAATACGTACGCCCCCAGTTTCATGTTGAGGGAGCCGCGCAAGACCTTCCGGTTCACGGTGGCGACGACGTTCTAATTTTGCGGTTTCAGGTAAGGGCGCAGTTCGAGAAGAACGATTCGTGTCAGAACATTGCTTTAGAAGGCCTGCCCTGATACGAATCCTCCAAGCACACGGCACCACTATCAGAACTTTGTTTGACGGGCCAAGAGCGAGGTCTCTATAATATGAATGATCCATGCCATCAAGTCAGCTGTGAGGGGTGGAGAGCACGCCCGCAGGCTGGGCGTGTGATGCTGGCAATCTAGTGCGCCTTCCGACGGCGGCCGCTACCGCAGCGGAGACCTCATTCAGGGCGGCCCAGCGTTAACTGAAGAAGCGATCTGAGAACGATTTCGAAGTTCATTCCCGGAACCAGGTTCCAAGGAGTTCAACCGATCCAATGAAAAGCAAGTTTCTGCGAGTTCTTCTGGCCATTGCGGTTACATTCACGTTTTCCGCATTGGCCCAAACCGGCAGCGCCGCCACACCGCCCAGCTCGGCCGCCACGCCCGCCCGCCCGGGTGCTGCGGCACCCGCGACCACGACTGGTCCCAGCACAGGCACCAAGGTCGGGACCATCAACATAACCGAAGCCATTTTCGGCAGCAACGAAGGCCGCCGCGACGCCGAGGCTCTGCAAAAAAAGTTCGAGCCCAAGCAGGGCGAACTGAAGAGTCAGAACGATGAACTCGAGGGTCTAAAGAAGCAACTCACCACGCAGGAGGGCAAGCTGAACGAGGACGCGCTCGCCACCCTGAAAAAGCAGATCGAAAGCAAGCAAAAGCTCTTCGATCGCGCGGTGCAGGATGCTCAGGAAGAGTACGGCAACCAGAACCAGGAGATCGCGAGCCGGGTCCTGCAGAAGATGGCTCCCATGATCGTGAATTTTTCCAAGGACAACGGCTTCGGCATCATCGTGGACACCTCCAAGCCGTGGCCGCAGAGCAATGTGCTCTGGTGGGGTGAGGCCATCGACATCACCAAGGCAGTCGTCGAGGCGTACAACGCACAGTCGGGCGTGCCCGCACCACCGACGACGGGAGCCGCAAAGCCAGCCGCTCCGAAGCCGGCTGGAGCAGGCGCTGCGAAACCCGCGGCACCCAAGCCGACCGAGCCTCCAAAGTAGCGAGCTGGACACCTCTGGTGTCCGAAAAGTTCCAGTAGGCCGCGTGAAAACGCGGCCTTTTTTCTTTGCGGCAGCATCGACTACGCGAGCCTTCGTGGTGTCCATACCAGCAAACAGCTTTCACGCCGGAGGACACTATGTTTGCCGATAGCATGCTGGAAACATCATGGGCCCAACGCACTCGCCGCAGCTGGACTACGTTGACTTCGTTCGGACTGCAGGCGCTGGTCATCGGTTGTTTGCTGCTATTGCCCCTATGGAAGACGGTAGGGTTGCCGTCCGTGCGAGCCCTGCCAACGCCGGTATCGTGGGGAGCGCCGCCGCCGGCCGTCGCACCAGTCGCGCGCCAGCACACAGTTACGATCGTACAAAGTAATCTCGCCGATAACGTGCTCATCGCGCCTCGGGAAGTTCCTAACCAGGTTGCGAAGATTGAGGAAACGACCGCCCCACCCCAGATGAGCTTCAACCGTCCGGGAGTACCAGGTGGAACCGGTGACGGTTCCGGGGGCGACGTCTGGAAATCTCTCGGCGATACCCTGAGTCATGCTGCTCCACTTCCGGTCCCCGCTCCTGCGCCCACAACCCGCACCTTCCGTACTTCAAGCATGTTGGAGGGGAGCCTGATTCGCCGCGTGCAGCCCGTCTATCCGCCTCTTGCCAGAGGCGCGCGCATCCAGGGCTCAGTCGTTTTAGTCGCAATCATCAGCAAGGCGGGAACGATTGAGAACCTGCACGCTCTCTCCGGGCCTCCACTGCTGGTGCCGGCCGCGATCGACGCTGTCAGCCGGTGGCGCTACCGTCCGTACATTCTCAATAGCGAGCCCATCGAGGTGGAAACCCAGATCACCGTGAACTTCACGTTGTCTGGGAACTAATCGAATCAGGTGTGCGTGCCCCATTTCTCGCGTACTTTGTAAGAAGTGGGGCTTTCCGCTTCAGCGCCCGGGAGTAGCCCCGGCGTAACCTGGGGCGCGCGGGCTGCTCCCGCTATAATCGCGAAAGTGGCAACCACTGCAGAAATCCTGAGCCGCGTGGCAACGCGCCCGACCTGGGCGGAAGTTTCTCTCACCACGCTGCGGCAAAACTTTCGCACCGTGCAGAAGCACGTGGGAGCGAATGTCACCTTGTGCGCCGTGGTCAAGGCCGACGCCTACGGTCACGGCGCGGTCGAGTGCTCGCATGCGCTCGAGGCCGAAGGTGCGCGCTGGCTGGGCGTGACTTCGCTGGACGAGGCGATTCCCCTGCGCGAGGCTGGCGTTCGCGCCAATATTCTTTTGATGACTGGTTTCTGGCGGGGCGAGGAGAGCGAGATTGTCCGTCTGCACCTCACGCCCACGGTCTGGGAACCCTGGCACATTGAGTCGCTGGACAGGGCAGCAGCCGCGCTGGGCGTGGCGCGGCATCCGGTGCATTTGAAGGTCGACACCGGTATGGGCCGTCTGGGCGTGGGCGTGGATCAGCTTCCGGGCGTGCTTGCCGGATTGAAAGTGGCAACGCATCTTGTGCTGGAGGGACTCTCCACCCACCTGGCGTCGTCCGAAATCATGGACGCGCCTTCGGTAGCCGAGCAGGAACGCAGTTTCGACTTGGCGCGTCGCATGGTGCGCGAGGCGGGCATGGATCCCGCCTTCGTGCACATGGCCAATACCGGGGCAGTCATTTCGCGGCGGGAGACCTGGAACAGCATGGTGCGCCCGGGAGTTGCGCTCTTCGGTTATTACCTGCCCTTTCAGCGCGCAGGACGCGAAGTGAGCGGGGGCACGCTGCGTTTGGCGGTGAAGCCGGTTCTCACCTGGAAGACGCGCATCCTCTCGTTGCGCGACTTCGGAGCCAATCAACCGCTGGGCTATGGCGCGACCTACGTGACCAGGGCGCCCGCGCACGTTGCGGTGCTGCCGGTGGGCTATGCCGACGGATACAACCGCCAGCTCTCCAATCGCGGCCGGGTGATTGTGCGCGGGCACTATGCTCCCATTGTGGGCCGCATCTCGATGGATCTTACGCTGGCGGATGTCACCGGCATCCCGGGCATCGCCGTCGGGGACGAAGTCATCCTGCTCGGCGTGGGCGAGGGCCTGAGCGTTGACGCTTTGGAACACGCCGAGTTGGCCAACAGCTCTCCCTACGAAATCCTCTGCAATATTTCGAAGCGGGTTCCGAGAAGGTACAGCAGCTAGGGCAGAATCACAGTTGTCTACCATTACGAACTGTCATCCCGAGCGAAGCGAGGGATCTGGGTGTTTGCCCGCCGCGGCGACAGCGGTTGTGCAGGCAAGAACCTAGATCCCTCGCTTTGCTCGGGATGACAAGGGTGTTTTAGGCCACGCCTCATCTGAAAGTGGCAGCTACACGTTCGCCAAACCCAAAAGGCGCAATCTCAGACCTCGCGCTCTTTCCTCGCTTCCATATACTTACGCAGGACGGCGTTGATCGTGCTCTGATAACCTCGGCCATGCTTGCGAAAGAATGTCAGCACGTCGGGGTCAATGCGCAATGTGATCTGCTTCTTCGGGCCCGGCCAGAGTATTGCATTCGCAAAAAAGTCTGGCCCCTGTTTTGGAATGTCGGAATAGTCAATATCCTCATCCCGGAGCGAATCAACCCGCTTCCAGTCCGTTCTGGATCGCTTCTTCGTATTCTTTCCGCTCTTCATGATCTGCCTTTCTCAGCGAGACGATACGGATCGTATCGTTCGGGCGTTCCGCGAATGCCACAAAGGCAACGCGGCCCTGAACCATCCCAATTCCAATCCATCGCCGCTCGCCATAGTCCTCACGCGTGTCGGGACGAACCAGAAGAGCGCCGCGGAACATTTCTTCCGCCTCGGTGAAGTCGAACCCGTGTTTCCGGACGTTGGCCCGGTTCTTGGTTTCGTCCCATTCAAAAGTAATTGTAACTCCAAATGTAACTACATTCAAAGAGCTTTGCGGGTTTTCACGCTTCTCTTGGAATATCGTGGCGGCGGGTTTTTTCTCGGTGACGGATGTCACAATCCCCCGAGAATTCTGAAGATTACTTGGACCGTGCCCGTTCAGAGGCGAAAAATGCGATGCTGACCGCCGATCTCCGCTGTTCAGTGATTGTTGCCTGAATCGTATGCAGCCGCTTGTTACACTAGAAGATTGACCATGCCCTCGCGCTACGCACAGTGGATGTACGACTGGGAACACCGGCTGACCTCGGTGGACAACAACCGCGTGGTGCGTCCGCTGGATTGGGGCGTGGAATTCACGCGAGACTGGCCTTGCCGCAACGGCTACCGCCCCGGGCAGGCGCCGGAGAACCCCGAGAAATTCATCCTGGATTAC
>JADGNP010000294.1 GCA_017883425.1 Candidatus Sulfotelmatobacter sp.
GGACAGATCGAGGCGGCCATGTTTCAGGCGGCCCAGCTTGAACAGAAAAGAAACCTGACAGCCGCACCGCCGGCCGCTCCGCACACCATGGAGCAGATTCCACCTCAATGGGAGACGTTTCTCAACGACGGTCGATCTTTGCCAGGCCCAGCACCTAAGCATTCTATCTACCAGCGTTGCGGAGCCGCCCTGACAGTGGCCAGAAGGTTGCCAGTATTCAAGCAGCCAGCCTTGCTCGCGACGATGATCATGCAGCGAGCGAAGGACGTAACCTGGCACAAGCACCGGCGGAATTTGGCCCTGGCAGCAGTCCTTACCGTGCTCGGGTTAGCTTGCTGGATCGTCTACAGGGGTCGCGGCCCGGCTTCGCCCTCAGAATCTTCAGGCCTGCCGCGATCAACTGCCATCGGGCAGCAGGTACGCCCCCAAGCCGCGAAAACAATGCTGGCGAAAGGCACGTCCGCGCCCCGGACCGGGGTGAAACAGGCGAGGCCTGCCAGGACCACGCTACGGCGGGTGCGGGTGGGGGAGAATGAAGTCGACTACATCGGAGACGATGTTACGGTGCGCTATTTCACGCACAGACCTGCGCCACAGCGGAAGCGGGTCGAGGAGAGTCGGGTCGCATACATCGGAGACGATGTTACGGTGCGCTATTTCAGCCCCAAACCAGCAGTGAGACCCAACAGCCGGTGAGGTCCTGAGTTAAGGGTTCAACCACGCCCGCCGAGTCATTTTTAAGGTGCCCCATCGCCTCTTCGCTGTATATGACGAGTGCGGCAAACAAGCACAAACGGGACAACGGCAGTGATGAAAAAACCACAAGAACTGCGAAAGAAAGACCGCCATCGCCGCTTCCCTTACTTGGCGACGACCTCCTGAGCGGTTGCCTTGTCCCGCCCAACGGCGACAGTGCACAGGGCGACGTTGAGAACAGCCACCGCCACACCGGCGAAAATCTTGCTGCTCTTCACTCGGAGTCTCTTTTTTGACTTCAAAAACGGCACTCAGCCTATGCTCCATCTCGCCCGTTCGCAATATTGCGAAATGAATTTCATCTGGAGTCAGGGGCGTATCGTCGACAAGCCGGAAACTATGCGATTGGCGATTGCTGTCGAAACATCGCGTCACTCATTGAGTCCGTTATGGCGGTTGTTCCACAGTGCTTGCGACGCACGGGCAGCGCAATCGAAAACCATCGGAGTCGCCCTTTCCATATCCCTACACGCGGACCGTGAGGTATCTTCCCCTCGACTATCCCTGCCAAACATGGTTACCGCACCAGCACCTTACGGTTTCGGTAGGTTGTTGCTTGGTCAGTTGCTTTTTGCAGATGGGGCACGGTTTAGTCATCACGTACGTCATGGTCTTACTCCTTGGTTGAATCACTCGATGGCGGGAGCCGGTTACAAGTTCATAGTTTCGTCTGGCACGTGACGGACTATAAAAGTTGATGCTACCAACCCGGGTCCGACCTGTCTGGTCAAGAAGGCTCAAGAGTCAGGGCTAATCGGTGTCTCTTGATCTTTCGATACGGAAGTCTAGCCTATGGAAGTAAAAGAGCAAGAAGCCTTTGGACCAGTGGTCCTTAAGAGTGCGTTGCTGGCGTGGGAACCGAAATTGTTATGGAATCAATAACGCTCATTGACCGGGTTGTGAGTGCATGGCCTGTTCTCGTCGGCTCGAGACTATGTTGTCGACTCAGGGCTGGACTTGGCGTTAGCATTGTGTCGTGAAGCGGCAAGGGTGTTGTCGTCATGCGTAGAATTGGGTTGAACTGCTGTCCTTATTGCGGCAGTTTTGAAGTGTACGTTTCGCAACCGAAGACGTGGATTGATCGCACGTGCGTGCTTTTGCTGCTCCAGCTTGCGAGATGCCACGAATGCATGCGCCGTCACTACCGTCCACTCTTCTTGCCCGCGCTTGAATACCCCGCTCGATCCGCGAAGAAATCCGCCCAGACCCATGCCAACGACGAACAGCGGAAGCGCTCGGCATAGGAGCAGAAAAGGAACCGCCCAATCCACCATGTCTCCCCACGCCCGGCTCGGTAGTTGACGCAAAATCGCGGTTACACGCATTGACCTTGGCCAGCCAATTCTCAGTTTACGAAATCGCCTGTGGCTGTTGAAAAACTCCTTCCCGTGAAATTCGCAAAAAATAGAATCGCGTCAGGATGCCCTACAAGCGACTTTCTCAGTTTTTCTAAGAGTGCGGTGAAACGAAAAAAGCCCTGACTCATTTTCCCCCACTTCCAGAGTCAGGGCTAATCGGTGTCTCTTGATCTTTCGATACGGAAGTCTAGCCTATGGAGGTAAAAGAGCAAGAAGCCTTTGGACCAGTGGTCCTAAGAGTGCGTTGCTAGGATTTCGGGAGGACACTACCCGGGTCTCAGCCGTCTGTGACAGGCACGGTCGCCGGAAAGGTTTCTAACTTTGAAAACTGGGTACTGGGTCAGTTTGAAATCCATAGAGGTAGCAATCGGAGCGGGGCTGTGGGAAACTGTGAGCATGGCAAAGAAACGAACCAAGCTTGACAGGTCACAGCGCCAATCCGACCGATCGGAGAAGAGGCTAAATGGCACCCGCCGCGAAGCCGCCAAGAAGAACGCCCGTGAGGACGTGAACCAAGCGGTTGAGCGGATAGTGAGAAAATAGTCGCCATGACCATCGGCAAGGGAAAGCGGCCACGCGACCCCTAACCAGCTTGCGAAGTGGATTGTAGATCGCTCAACAAGCGATACACCGGAGCCGGAAGCCGTCGCAGCTCCGGTATCCCTCCCACAGACTTGTCCAAGTATATGGCTGAAATCGGCCAGGGGGAGTGAAGCGACCCTCTGGTGCAAGAGCCCAGAAGAAATACTTCACGCCGGAATCCACAGCCAGCAGATTTCAGAGATCAGAGACCCACGAACGCCCTTACGGCGTGCAGTGGAAGATCAGCGCAGGCAGGATGTTGAAGAGCTGGAAGTTGAGCTTGACCGTCCCGAAGCTGGACTTGAGATAAGGCAGAATCGTCCGCGTGTATTGGAACAAGAGCATCGATCCTTCGGCCCTCAGCGCACGCCGGGATTCTTCCAGGATCTCGCGGCGCAGCGAATCCGTCATGTTGAGATAAGGCAGACTGGAAATGATGTAGTCCGCATGCGCCAAATCCTGTTCCGCCAGCACACCGCGCACCCTCGCGGCCGAGCCCTGCACGACGCGGAACCGCGGATCGCGAACGTGGTCGCGAAGGTATTCTACGAAGTCGGTATTCAGTTCGATCGCGACCAGAACCGCGTCAGTGCGCATCCTTTTCAGAATCTCCCGCGTAAATGTGCCGACGCCTGGACCGTATTCCACCAAAACGCGCGCGCGATCCCAGTCGACCTGCGCCATCAAATCCTTCACCAGGAACGGAGAGCTTGGGACCACCGAACCCAGCATCGAAGGGTGTTTGAAGAAGTTGCGCGCAAATAGCGCAACCGCAGAAGTTGGCGCGGCGGATTTCTTTACGGCCTGGCTCGGCATCCCGGAGTGTCCTCAAAAACGGCTTAGGTCGAACAACAGTCCTTATCCTAGCTGATGTGTGGCCAATCTGACCGTGACTTCCCAAACCGAAGTAGTGTCGAGGCTGACACTTTGGTCACCGGGGTCCCGTCATGTGCTGTCGCAGCGGAGGCGAGGACGCCCCGCGACAGCCGTTGGGAACCTTCGGCTCCGGTCAGGGCACTCTACGGGCGCTATAGTAACTTGCCGCCGCGGAGGGCGATCGTTGAGAATTGGGATATACATTTCTGTGGGATTCGTGTGGTTCCGAGGGCTCATCACTTTGAAGTTGTGGATGAACACGCTGCTCCGGCTGGCCTCGGGAACGTACTTCGTTCTCACGTCGCTATACTGCCTGCTCGCCTTTTTGCCTTACACATACTGTGCATTTATTAAAGCACCACCTTATCCGTGGATGCCGTGGTTCACGCACCATCAAGCCAGCCTGTATTGGGCTGCCGCAGCCGCCGGGATAATGGCAGCGAACGGGGCGTCCCTTCGCGCGAACTGGAAGCGCAAGAACGCACCTCTCGTTGCAGGAGTCTGTCTGCTGGTCGTGGTTGGTGTTTATCTCAGCGTGCGGCCCTTCCTTCCGACTCTTCAAAGCAATCGGGAGGCGTACTGGTGGAGCCTGGCGTCCCTGCTCCCGGTAATTGGGTTGGCTTTGTGGCGGCCGGATGCGCTCACAAAAGAGGCGCCCGTCGCACCGGCGGATCCGATCGCGGACCGTCTTTTCGGATACTCCGGGGGAATGCTGGTTGCTTTCGTGGTCAGCATAATCTATACGATCGGCGCGCGAATGCGGGTCTACAGCGAAAGCCATGCCCTCGGATTTCACGCGCCGGATCTTGAACTTGCCCTGTGGAGTCTGATCTCTCACTTCGTCCTCGCGGTCGCGGTCTTATCCGCGCTGAATCTGATTTTCCTCATCGCTGCACATAGTCCGAGACCGGGCGCAGTGCGACGGGGACTGACGGGGGCTGTGATTCTCTCAGCTTTGTCGTTCGTGCTGGCGCGCTTTCTCGATACCGCGATGAGCTTCGACGGGTGGGGAGCCTATGGGTATGCCGGGGCGCTGGCTTTGGCGCTCACGCTGTGGGGATTCGCAATTGTTCTGCCCTTCCTGGCGCGACACAGCGCCGGCGATGGTTCCCCGAAGCCGGAAGCGCGACTATCCCGTGGGCAAACCATCGCAACCGGGATCGCGATTGTGCTTCTGGTGGTGCTGGCGCTGGCCTCGCGCTCCATGATCGGCGGAGAAGACTGGAATGGTTTTGTCGCGAGCACATGGGCTTTGATCTTCTGGATCGCAATGAGCCTGTGCGTGTACCGCCTGCGTCCGGTGCGGGCCAACTACTCGGCCGCAGTTATCGTGGGAACCTTGCTGGCCAGCGCGTTTGTCTACAAGGGACTGCAGGCCACTGAAATCTTCTGGGGCAAACCGCTGGGCTCAACCGATGACGAGATATCCCTGAAGTTCGAAGAGTACGGAAGCCAGGACGCTTCTTTCCAACTGGCTCACCACGTACTCGGTAACAGCCGGAACGAGGCTTGCGGCGACTTGTGCCGCATCCTGCGGGAGTACACGAATATCCGCGACACCCACATCAGCCAGGGAGTCCAACTGGTGGAGAACCTTGCTCCGACGCAAGGTGAGCGGCCGAGCATTTTCATTTTTGTGATCGACTCGATGCGGCCGGACTACCTGGGGGCGTACAACGCGCAGCACGTCCGCTACACGCCGAATCTCGATGCGCTGGCACGCGACAGCGTGGTCTTCAGCAATGTCTATACGAATTACGCCGGAACGTCGATGTCGGAACCTGCGATCTGGTCGGGAGCGCTGCTGTTGCACACGCACTTTCCGCAGCCCTTCGATGAAGTCAACAGCTTGCGAACGCTGGCCCGGACCGACCGGTACGAACTCGTGGCGAGTTACGACACGGTCTTGCGGCAAATGTTCTCGCCGTCCGATGAATTGACCAAGCTCGATGTCAACACGGAATTGTGGAACCATTACGAGGCCTGCTCGACGGTGGAACAACTGGAATCGAATCTGGATGCCCGGCAGGACAAATCCAAGCCTGTGCTTTTCTATGCGCAGCCGATGAACGTGCACCAGTTCGCACGGAATGATGTGCCGTCCCCGACATCGCAGCACTGGCAGTCGCCCGAAGGACTGAATGGCCGGATCACTTACGAAGTGCATTGGGTGGACTCTTGCCTGGGCGGGTTCTTTAGTTATCTCAAGCGACACGGTTTGTACGACAACAGCATCATCATCGTAACCAGTGACCACGGCGATGCCACAGGCGAGTTCGGGCGAAGCAGCCATTCGACTTCGATCTGGCCGGAAATCATGCGGGTGCCGCTGATCATCCATCTGCCGCCAAAGATGCGCCAACATCTGGTGTACGATGACACCCGCCTTTCGACCTTGACGGACATTACGCCGACCCTTTATTACCTGCTGGGGCACCGGCCCATTGTGCGGAACCCGCTCTACGGGCGGCCTTTGTTTGCCGAGACGAGGCAGGAACTCGATCGCTACCCAGCACAGGATCTTCTTTTGGCCTCGGATGTGCGCGCGGTGTATGGAATCCTGACAGCGGACGGGCGTTATTTGTATGCGACTTACGATTCGCCGGCGCAGAGTTACCTGTTCGATCTCACGGCCGATCCCAACGCCGAACACGACATTTTGACCCCGCCGCTCAAGCAGCGCTACGACGAGGAGATCATTGAGCATCTCCACCTGATCGGCGACTATTACGGCTACAAGCCAGGAGTGGGATCGCTGCTGGCGTCTGCGGGACGCTAGCGCACCTCGGTAAGAGAAAAGCCTTTAACCGCAGAGATCGCAAAGAAGAGCCGCAAAGTACGCAAAGAAAATCTCTTCAGCAAGTTCTTCTTCGCGATCTTCGCGGCTCTTCTTTGCGATCTCTGCGGTTAAAGGCGTTCACGCTCCGCCGATTCTCCGCAATTTCCGCAGATTCTCGATGCCCTTTGCCTGTAACGTGTACAGCATTTTCTGCCATACACGAGCGGTGAGGAACGCGTCGGCGAGCGCGTGGTGGGCGTCTTGCACCTCGAGGCCGTAGAACTTCGCCAGGGTTGCGAGATCCAGCTTTTCCAGTTGGGCAGACAAATTCTCGGAATACGGGCCGTGGCGCAGGACCCAGCGATGAACCCGCGCCGTGTCGATGGCGGGGTTGCCGAACTTGTACCCGGTTTGGCTCATTTCTTTCCCGAGGATCTTCAATTCGATCGCCACGCAATGGCCGACCAGGACTGCCCCGTCGATGAATTGACGAAGGTCCTCGAGAGCCTTCTCAGGCGGCTCGCCGCCCACCACATCTGCAGAGCGAAGTTTGTGAATGACGACGCTTTCGGCAGGAATCGGAACACGCGGATTGACCACACGATAGAACTGCGTTCCCAGCTGAATGCTCGGCCCTTGCATCGCGATCGCACCGATGGAGAGCATGCGATTGGTGCGATGGTCGAGCGAGGTCAGTTCGGTGTCGAGAACTACGTAGCGTAGCGAATCGAGAG
>JADGNP010000295.1 GCA_017883425.1 Candidatus Sulfotelmatobacter sp.
GCGCAAAGCAGGTTTCTCGACTCCGCGGGATTGCCCGTAAAGACGGGCAATCCCGCTCCGCTCGAAATGACAACTTTGGGTTAATCAGAGCTTCCTTAGGGCGTCAAGCTGTCTCCAAACATGTCTTCGTTCTTCGCGCCCGTGTGACGCGAATCGGTCCAGGACAGCCGGAAGGTGCCGGTGGAGTCGACTGCCAGGCCCTGGTAATCGCCGTATTGATTCCCGTCGGCGCCCGCAACCGTTTCATTCGACATGGCGCTGGTGATTCTCTGGTTCCTGGTCCAGTTGAGGCCGTTGGGTGACATGCTCATGAACCGGTCCGTTTTCTTGGAGGTCGCATCGCGACGGGTGTCATAGAACGAAACGCCGACCCGGCCGTTCGGTGCGACTGCGATTTGGTGGTGGAAATGATAGGCGTTCACGGTGTCGTCGTTGACCTTGGCTTCCGTGGACCACGTAGTGCCGCCGTTATCGGAATACCGCACGTAGATGTTGGTATTGGTCTTCACCGTATCCAGATCGGTGTAGGAGACGTACAGCCGTCCGGCATGCGTGGTTCCAGCGGGAGCGACGGCGATCATGGGGAAAGGGAGAATACCGCGAATGTTCTGGGGAGGAATCGAAACAAAGAAAGTCGACGTGTTCATGCGATAGCTGGTGACGACCACAGCGGTACCAAAGGTGGCTGCGCCATCGGTGGATTTGGAACAATAGAGCTTCCTGCCCGAATAGTCTTCCCAGCAAGCGTAGACCGAGCCATTTGGTGCGGTGGCTACATTGACGCCGATGGTCGGGTTGGTGTGCGGAATGGCGGTACTGCGAGCCCAAGTCGTTTTGCCGTCGCGCGAATACAGAACGTACGGTGTGTTGTTGTGGCCATTGTCATCGTAGCCAATGTAGACGCTGCCGAAGAACGGACTGGTGGCGGAATTATCGATGGCCACCATGTCGCGATCGGGGAAGCTTCCGGCAATCGTGAACTTCGTTGCAACCCAGGTGGATGTGCCCGCCAACTTGTACGCGATGCGCTGATCGGAACATTCAAAAGAGACAAATGCGTCTCCATTGGTATTGAAGGCAAGCCAGGTGTCATAGCAAAAAGCGCCACTGGTGGTAAGGTTGCTGTTCGCCCAGGTCGCGCCTCCGTCGAAGGACTCGTAGACGGCCGCTGTATTGGTAAGGTCATTTACGCTTTCGAGGATGTGCATGGGATTCGTGGGATCCGCGGCCACGCTGGTCTCGCTTTGCGCCCCCGATTTATTCGTGACGTTGACATTGGACCCGATGAGCAGCGGGTCGAACGTCTCCTGATCAAACGAACCGGTGGCAGAACTCTTGAGGGGAGCGGTGCTGAAGGGCCGAGTCTGGGCGCTGATGGTGCCAGTGAGGAATAGAAGTCCAGCCATTAATACGGTTGCGATTGAAGAAAATCGGTCGGCAATTTGTTTCATTCGGATTTATCTCCTAGGTGATGCGGTCTAGATAACGCGGTGAAAGCAACCTCGGCACAAGCGATCCTGTAACGAACGGAATTGGGCAGATGCCGCCGTGAGGCTACCGGGAAAGCCCCGCCACTGTACGTCACGATCCAGGGCGCGTCAATGTGCAGAATTTTGCTTACCCCGTGAGGGGCCGTGCGTTTGGGTGCGGGGGTTGTGGCTGGAAACGACGTCACCGGCGCTGATCATGGCTCACGGATACCACCTTCGGTTCGCAAAAGCTGACAGCTGATGGCTGGGTCCTTCACACCGGCAACTGATCCTGCATCCAGCCCGGCGTTTCGAGTTTGGGCTCGGTGGTCAAGTCCATCACCAGCCGTTCCAGCACCATGCGCTTGCTCACGGGATTGGAGCGCAAAGCCAGGTCAGCCTTGGCCACCAAGCGGATCGCGCGCGTCAGTTCGCGGCGGGACTTGTAGCGGCGGGCCTGCTTGATGATGTCGTCGGCAGCGAACGGAGGCACGCGGAAGCCCTGCCACAGGGCGGCCCACAGCATGCGCTGGTCGCGGACGTTGCGCTCCAGAATCACCAGCATCTGGCGAAAGGTTTTCGCCAGCATGTAGATGTGTCCGATGGCGGCTTCTTCGCCTTCGCCGGACAGCAGAATCGCATCCAGAACTTCCAAGGCGCGCACGCGCTCTTTGGCGGAAATGGCGTCGGTCAACTCATACAGCGAGCGCTGTTTGGCCGCGAGCACCATGGTCTCTACGTCGCCCAACGTGATGCGCTTCTTCTCGCCAACGTAGAGAATCAGCTTTTCCAGTTCGTTGGAGATCATCATCATGTCGCCGCCCAGTGCGTCGACCAGCTCGCGGGCGCCGTCCGCCTCGATCTTCACGCCGCGACCGGCACAGTAATCGGAAATCCAGCGGACCGCCTCGCCCTCCTCCACGCGCGCCAGTTCCACGATGCCGCAGTACTGACCCATGGTTTCGCGGATGCGCTGGTAGCGTTCCTTGTCCTGCATCTCCATGCGGCGGACGTCGGCGGGGATGCTGATGTGGTCGGCGACAAACACCAGGAGCGCGTCGGGGTTCGGATTCTTGCAGTAGTCCTCTATGGCGGACAGCTTCTCTTCGTTAGAGTTCGAGCCGCGGCCAAAAAGATTCTTCACGCCACGCACGAAGAAAACCTGAAACGGAGCCATCAGCGAGGGAGTGCGGGCGCGGTCGAGAATCTCCGCCAGATCGGTGTCGGAGAGATCGAACTCGAAGAAACCGAAGTCCCGCAAATCAGCCGGGACCAGGTGCTCGAGGATGGCGTCGCGAAAGCGCTTGCGAAAAAAGGCCTCATCGCCGACGAAGACGTAGGCCGCACGCAACTTGCGCGATTCCAGTTCGCTGACAAAACGCTCGGCCTGGGCGAAGGCCCGCATCAGATTTCCTCCGTCCTGGGGCAGTTCATTGTTTTCGAATGTAACATTGCGGATTCTATTCGACTAGTGGTCCAACGGCAACGTAGGTAGGGTTTGGATCTTTGGGACTTTTTTTGAGGGCGTCAATCCGGCTTCACCCTGTCGAAAATCCCCACTTTTGCAGCAAAAGACGCGGCAAAAATGGGGCACCCGATCTTGGTCCTCTTCGGTGCGCCGCAGGTCCATGGGCTACAACTTGCTCAGGAAGTCCATCACCTCAGGCGAGGTCCAGTCGACAGGACCGACAAACTTCCGGCGCAATACGCCCTGGCGGTCTATGACGTAGGTTTCGGGCCAGCCCGCGGTGCCGTACATGGTGGAGACTTTCTCTTCCGGATCGCGCACCGTCAGAAAGTTGACGTTCCGTAGTTTGAGAAACCGGTGGTAGGCATCGCCATCCACATCGATGCTGATACCCAGTACCACTACTCCCTTTGCTCTTGTGCGCTCCTGCATAGCCATCAAGGACGGAAGCTCTTCTACGCAGGGGGGACACCAGGTTGCCCAGAAATTCAAGACCAATACCTGGCCGCGAAACTGATCCAAAGACACTCTTCGATCGGAGTCTTGCACGCTGAAAGCCCGGGCCGCATCGCCAATGTGAGGCGGGCGCGACCCGCTGTAACAACCGGAAGCGAGCACGGTCGCAGAGAGCATCAGCAGAAGAATGAATCGCTTCACGCTCTAAAATCCCTCCAAGATGTTAGCGACCAGGGTACGGGCGAAATCCTGCGAGAGGCGGCGGAAGGCGGGGGAATCTTCCTCGAAAAAGCTGGTCAGATCCTGCGAAACTTCGTATTGCTCGCGGAACAGGTACGCGGGATTCTGGTACAGCACCTTACCATTCCGGTCGGTGAGCGTAACTTTCATGCTGACCACCACGAGCACGCTGGCGGCGCGCCCCGTCGCCGTGTCATAGGTGAGGGGAGAGGCCGTGGTGGAAAGGACGGTCCCGCGCAAGGTGGCGTCTGCGTCTTCGCTGGGATCGTTGAGGATGCGGTAGTGAGTCCGGGAGGTAAACTCGCGCACCACCGAGGCGGTCAGCATCTGCTCGATCCGGTAGGTGAGCGTCTCGTTCTTGAAGGCCGGAATGGCGATGGTCTTGACGTTCTCCGGAAGCTGCACGGCGTGGCCTGCGGTGTGGTAGCCGCATCCCGCATTCAGCAGGAAGAACACGAACAGGGGCAGCGCCAGCAGGCACGCCGCACGCGACTTCATTGAATCTTCCCCGTCGGGCGGGTGGCCGTCATGCTCTCCGCGCATTCCACCGCGGTCAGGGCTGAGATGCGGAGGTTGTCCGCGGTCGCCCACAACCAGACGCCATTGGGCTGCATGGGATCGATCTTGAGCGATAGCTGGATGTCCGCCTGGCCCGCAGCACTCACGTTGCTCGGCGAATCCTCGTCCGCGCCAGGAATCGCGACGTGATCGCCGGCTAGGGCTTGGGACAAGGCTGGCACGTCTACGGTGCTCTCCATTTCCAGGAAGACCGCCAGCGCATGACCGTGGAAGATGGGGGCCTGCAGCAGCAGGATCGAAGGCCGCGGAGCGCCGTCCCCGGCAATCTTCTGATAGTGGCGGGAAACACGAGCCTCAACCGAGTCAAGTGCGGGCTGCGCCTTCTGCCCGTAGCGCGCCACCATGTTGAAGGCTACCTGCGCGTCGTAGACGTCTTTCGGGAGAGGCTGGAACGATAGCAGGTTCACGGTCTGCTGGTGCAACTCGTCCATGCCGCGTTGGCCGTGCTCGGAGGCAGGTTCGAAAATCGTGGACACCACACGCCGGATCGCGCCCGCCTTGCCGGCCCGCAACAGGAGCAGCGCCAGCGTCACCGCTACCGGATGCGCCGCTACGCAAGGGCCGGGCTGCAGTTCCGGAGCGGGGACTTGTCCACGTTCCCGCTCGACCCACAAAGACCGCACGCTGGCCCCGGCTTCATTTTCTAAAGAGGCGGAGAGATCGATAATAGCGCTGCCGGCGTCGCGAGCATCTTTCCAGTTCTTGCGCGTACACTCTTCATCCGAAGCAAAAAAACTGAAGTCCACATTCTCAAACTGCTCCGCACGCACCCTCTGGATAAAGCTGATCTCGTCGCCCATGGCCTCGAGCTGGCCCATGGACTTGTCGTCATCGAGCAGGCGGATATCGGCGGCCGGGAAATTGCGCTCGTTCAGCATCTCGGCAACTTCTTTCCCCTTGAGCGAGGCGGCGCCTACGATGGCGGCGCGGTAGAGGTTTCCGCGAGCGGCGACGGGATGCGACGCAGACGGCGACTTGACGGAGTCGTTCATGACGCCTGCGAAGCCTCCTTAAAGGGCGGAGGAGGAGGGCCACTCTTACGACGGAAGATCCATTGCGCCCGCCAAAAGACTCCCGAGACCATATAGAGCAGCGCGACGCCAAAAAGCACCTGGCGCGAGAAGAACCAGATGGAAGCAAACAGCGCGGCCAGAAAGAGAATCAGGCGGAAGGGATGGCGCGAGCGGAAGTCGATATCCTTGAAGCTGTAAAAACGCCACGTGCTCACCATGAGGTAGCCGACGGTGGTCACCATCGCAAGCCAGGTGAGCGCCGTGTACCACGACACGAGGGGATCTCCGGCGGCGAAGTGAACCACGGCGGCGATTACGCCCGCGCCCGCCGGAATGGGCATACCGACGAAATACTTCTTTCCCGGACGGCCAGGATTGGAGGGCTGGGCATTGCTGGTGATGTTGAACCGCGCCAGGCGGCTGGCGCCGGCAATCAAAAAAAGAAAGCTGGCAATGGCGCCTAGCTGCGTCAGTTTGATGTGCCAATTATTGTGCCAATCGGTCAGCAGGACCGGAGGCATCAGGTAAAAGCCCCACGTCCAGGCCAACATGGCTGGAGCCACGCCAAACGTAATCGCGTCTGCCAGGGAATCTAGTTCTTTGCCGAAATCGCTGCTGGTGCCGGTCATGCGCGCGATGCGACCGTCAAGGCCGTCGAAAAGCACTGCGAACCCGATCGCCTTGGCGGCATTGTCGAGGTGCCAAAACTCGCTCGCGGTGGCGTGCATCACCTCAAGAATGGCGTAGTAGCCCAACGCCATATTGGCGGTGGTAAACAGCGAGGGGAGGATGTACATCCCTTTGCTGAGCCGGCGCCGCGGTTTGGGAAGAACTGGATCCATTAGTGCGCCCTCCCGGTGGCAGGAGCGATTCCTGCGGCCGTCAGCGCGCCCTGCGGTTGCAGGTAGGCGAGCACGCTGGCGCCGCCTTTCACGCGGTCGCCGATTTTCACATTGACGTGGGCAGACGCATCCAGCAGCACATCAACGCGCGATCCGAACTTGATCAGGCCCACGCGCTGGCCTCGGTCCAGCCGGTCTCCGACCTTGGGATAAAACACGATCCGCCGCGCCAGCAGGCCCGCAATCTGCTTGAAGACGACCCTCTGGCCGTCGCCTTCCAGGGTGACAATATTCTGCTCGTTTTTCTCGGCTGAGACCGTGTTCATGGCGTTCAGAAACTGGCCGCGCTGGTAGCGCACATCGCGAATCGTGCCCGCGATCGGTGAGCGGTTCACATGCACATCAAATACGCTGAGGAAAATGCTGAGTCGCGTCTGCTTCTCGTTTCCGACCGTGACGGTCGAGACGTCGGTGACCTTGCCATCGCCGGGAGAAACCACCGCACCCGCCTCCTGCGGGATCGCGCGCTCGGGGTCACGAAAGAACCACAGAAAGAAAAACGCCAGCAGGCAGGGGATGATCGCCCAGGCGGGGCGAGTCAGCCAGCCGAGCAGGAGAGCAGCGGCGATCAGAGGTACTGCGAAGAGGTATCCGTCACGCACCATGGGAGCTTTCAATTATAGAGCAGGCTGCCCAGACTCAGGACGATTTGGGTGGGCCGGTCAGTTTCAAGTTTCCTGTAAGGCGATTTTGCGACTGGCGATCTCTACAAGGCATGGCGACCTTCGGTAGCGGTGCAGTTTGGATCCTTGGGCCGTGTTTTGAAGGCGTCATCCCGAACCCGGCGCAGTTCAGCTGGGTGAGGGATCTAACGTGGGAGCGTCCCAAAAGCGCTGCCGGTCTGCGCGCGAGATCCTTCCCTCCGCCTGAAGAACGGCTACGGTCAGGATGACTCCCCATAGGAAGGGGGA
>JADGNP010000296.1 GCA_017883425.1 Candidatus Sulfotelmatobacter sp.
GACAGATATCGCCAAAAGGATCGAGCAAATCGACGAGAAACATTGTGTGGCTGAGTTGCGTTCACTGCTGCCTTCCACTGTTTTCAATTCTCTTGCACAAGAGGGATTCAAACCCCTTCGTGACACACTGCTCGATCTATATGAAGAGTGGCTGTAAGCGGACAGCGACGTAGGAGTCAGGCATGGACTGGGCAACGATAATTCAAGAGGAGGCGCAAAGAAGCGCGGTCCTTCGAACGGATGAACTGGCGCGAAAATACAAGATTATCCCAGTTGCTGTTACACAAGCGCTTTCGCGTCAGGAACGGAGGGGACTCGTCGAACATGTCAGCAGCAAGACATACCTCAACTTGCTGGCATTAGATGCTTCACCGCGGGATCTGATTAACGTGTTACGCAGTGAGGCATACATCTCACTTGAGTCGGCATTGCTTGACTACGGCATTAGCACTCAGTCTCCGCGTGTGCTCACCTGTGTGACGACTCAACGTTCAGGGGAATTCACGGCCAAGACCGTCAGGATCAGCTATCGAACCATCAGTCCGCTCTTGTACTGGGGTTTTGTCCGGAAAAGCACTAGGTACGGTAGCTATCTGATAGCTGAACCCGAGAAGGCCGTCCTCGATTGGATCTATTTGAATCTCCAAAGCGGGATTGCACCTGGCCTGGACGAGTTGGACTTCAATCATGTCAGCAGGCGCAAGCTCTTGGACTACGCACAGAAGTTTCCATCTACCGTGCTGAGACACGTCCTTCCCGCCCTGGTGACGGATGGCGCACAGCGCAACACGACGCCTGGAAGTCGTTCGTCTGAAATGTGGTAGGACCCTTCCCATAGCGAACTGAAATGGTGTAGATGAGAGCACTCACGCCTTTTCGTCATTGTTGAAGGAGTTCTGCGCCGCCGGGCGCTGACCATTCTCGGCCGCATCGTGCTTCCTGATAATCTCAAGGTAGACCCTTAGGAGCCAGCACATCGTTGCCGCCGCTGATTAATGTACGCAGCATCTCGAAAGCCTTTGGAGCCGAGCCGCTGTTTCAGAACGTCTCCTTTACCGTCTCCGAGGGAGATCGCATCGGACTCATCGGTCCCAACGGCTCGGGCAAGTCCACCCTTCTGCGAATTCTCGCGGGCACCGAAGATACGGATGACGGGGAAATCGCCGTCCGCAAACGAATCCGCCTGAGTTACGTGGAGCAGGAATCAGAATTCCGGCCCGGGGACACGGTGCGGTCTGTGGTCGAGGCTGCATTGAAAGCTTCCGCAGTGCCCGAGTCGGAGCGAGGAACGCGTTTTGCGGAGACACTCGGGCGTGCGGGGTTCGTGGAGTTGGAGGCGGAAGCCACCGCGCTCTCCGGTGGCTGGCAGAAGCGCCTGGCAATCGTGCAGGCGCTCGTGCAGGGCCCTGACATCCTGCTGCTGGATGAACCCACGAATCACCTGGACCTGGCCGGCATTGAATGGCTCGAAGAGGTGCTGGAGCAGGCGGGCTTCGCCTGTGTGGTCATCAGTCACGATCGCTACTTTCTGGAGAACGTCGCCACCGAGATGGCGGAACTCAGCCGAGTCTATCCCGACGGATTGCTGCGCGTGAAGGGACGCTACAGCATTTTCCTGGAGAAGAAAGAGGAATTCCTGCACGCGCAATCGAAGCGGCAGGAAGCTCTGGAAAACCTGGTTCATTCGGAGATCGAGTGGCTGCGCCGCGGGGCCAAGGCGCGCACCAGGAAATCCAAGGCGCGCATCGACAAAGCGGGCGAGTTGATGGAGGAACTGGCGGACCTGAACACGCGCAGCCGCAGCGGAACCGCGCAAATCGATTTCTCCGCTACCGATCGCAAGACCAAGCGCCTGATCGAGCTGCAGAATATCGCCTGCGAAATCGGAGGGCGGCAACTGTTCCAGGGATTGAACTTCATCATCTCGGCCGGCCTCAGGGTTGGGTTGGTGGGTCCGAACGGCAGTGGCAAGACGACTCTGCTGCGCCTGCTGCGCGGAGAAGTGGCCGCGACCACGGGAGAGATTCGTCGAGCGGAAAAATTGCGTATTGTGTACTTCGACCAACGCCGGGAACTCGACCCGTATGTGACTCTGCGCCGGGCGCTGGCTCCGGAGGGTGATTCGGTTATCTATCAAGACCGGGTCATTCACGTGGCGTCCTGGGCAGCAAAATTTCTGTTCAAGAGCGAACAGCTCAACCAGCCGGTCGAGCGGCTTTCCGGAGGAGAGCGGGCCCGGGTTTTGATTGCGCAGCTTATGCTTCAGCCCGCCGACGTTCTTTTGTTGGATGAACCCACCAATGACCTCGACATCCCGACCCTGGAGATCCTGGAGGAAAGCCTGCTCGAGTTCCGTGGCTCGCTGGTGCTGGTGACGCATGATCGCTACATGCTCGATCGCGTTTCGACCATCGTGTTGGGCCTGGATGGTCAAGGCGGCGCCGAGCGTTTTGCGGACTACTCGCAATGGGAGACCTGGCAGGCAGAACGTCAGCAAGCAACGCAGACCAGTGCGCGAGTCACCGCCCGTGCCACGGCCGCCACGGAATCAGCGACGTCGTCGAAAAAGAAGCTCTCGTACCTGGAAGCCCGCGAATATGCCAGCATTGAGGAGCGCGTCGCCGCCGCCGAACAGATAGTGGAGGCAAAGCGGACACACGCCGAAGACCCGGCAATTGCCAGCGACAGCGCGCGTCTTGTCAGTGCTCACGCCGAACTGGAAGAAGCCCAGAGAGAAGTGGACGAACTTTACGCGCGCTGGGCGGAGCTTGAGAAGAAGCAGCAAGCCTGATTTCGGTCAGGGTGCCAGACAGAAGGCGATGATCGTATTTCCGCGCGTGCCTGTACTTCTCTCGAGTTCCTCGAGCAATCGCGATTCCAGGTCGTCCGGATCGGGCTTCATCTCACAAGCGGCAATCTCTTTGTCAGACGCACCTTGAAAGCAGAGTTCGCAAACGCCCAGGCCGTCCTCGGAGCGTACCGGCGGGCCGAAAACGCGGCAGGTCATGGGGCGTGATTCGTAAAGCTCACAGTTTCCCGTCTCCGGATCAAGCGCCGGACAAGGTTCATCGTTGGCAAAATCGGCAAACTGTTGCTCAGCCTCTTCTCCTTCGTGTAACACGCCGCTGCCAGGATCTCCCGGAAACTCCGGCGACAGCCGGGCAACCGACTCACCAGCCCGCTGGCGTACCCGCGCTGCACGCTCCGGGGCGCGCTTTTCCAGATCGGCGAGCCCTCGGCGCAACCGGAAAGCATCGAGTTGATTGATGGAGAACGCGCCGATACAGCATTGCGTGCATCCCGGCCGGCAGACCAGCCATTTCCCGCTTCTGCGGGTTACGTCGGCTAAAGCGGAGTCCACAATCTGGATCAGCTTCTGATCTCCGCGGGATGGAAAGCGGGTCCCCATCCAGAGAGCATAGCGCATCCGCGCGTGAGAGATCTCGCGTGGGATCCCAGAAGCGTCGCCTGCCAGCGCGCGAGATCCTTCACTTCGCCTGAAATACAGCTCCGTTCAGGATGACGCCCATCGAAACGGGGACCGTACAACCTCAAACTGCGAAATTGCCTACATTCCTAGCAGATTGTTTTGCAGTTTGGCGTAGCCGTGCTCGCGCGCCCAGAGATCGAGGGGAGCGGAGGCCAGTTCGTCGACCAGCGGCTCGGCGCGTCCGTCTTTCGTAAGGTCCACAGTCTTGATATAGGTCTGGCAGGCGTCGCAGCATTCCACGCGAATGGTATCGAAGTCACTGGCCGTAAAGACCGGGAGCTTCTGGTCGTTCTCCTCGCCGCATCCCGGACAAACGATGCGGCGAAACTCCCACTCGGCAACGCAGAAAGAACAAACCATGGAGCGGGCGCCGCCATCGCCCACTTGGCGCAATACGCCGAGAGCGGGCTTGCGATTACAGAAAGGGCACAGGGCATACGCAGTCGGACTCGGGCCTAGCGGGGCGCGGGAGCGTAGCAGTTCGGCGTAGGGCTGAAGAAAAGCCTGGGCAAGGATTCCCTGAGCGTCGGACGGGGAGTGCGCGGTCCATCCACCTTGCAGCAGCTCAGACCAATAGTCCTGGCCGCGAGCGTGCAGTTCGTGGCTCAGTTCGGCCAGAGCCTTCGGGCCGTGCGCTTCAGTCACGGACAGAAACGGCTCGAATCTGGAACTGAGCTCTGCCAATTCGGCCCGGATGAGTTCCGAGTTGACGGAAGCAGATGGTCGAGGCAAGGCCGCGCCCAACTGGTGATGCAGGTTTTCCTGAAAACGTGCGACATGGATGTAAAACCCGAGAATTTCCGCGGCGAAGGGATGCCGGCCGGAAAGCTCTTGCGCGCGCTGGATACGTCGCTGCCAGGGAGAGACCGTCATCGGGCAATTATCAGCTCAGGCGAGAATGCCGGCAATGCCGCGACCGAAGTCAATCGAGGTGCCGGCGTGCTACAACTTCGCATTGACTCCCTTCGGGGACCGGCGTTATATTCTCCCGCATCGGTCTGGACTACGACTCGGTCATCGGGAGTAAGCAGTGCGATGGCCGCAACCTTCAACCTCCATTTCACATCCTAGTTGCCCGGGGTCCGCATCGCAGTCGAACGCGTTCGGTAGATTGCTGGAGGTTTCAATGGAATTCTCCCGCAGGACGTTTCTCAAAGGCACCATCCTTAGCGGAGCCGGCCTCTCCGTCCTCGGATTCGATCTCACCCCGGTCTACGCCCAAGCGCAGAGCCTGAAAATTTCGCGAGCCAGCGAGACGCGCAGCACGTGTCCCTATTGCTCGGTAAGTTGCGGCGTCATTATTTACACGCTCGGCGACAAGGCCAAGAACGCGCTCCCGCAGGTGGTGCACGTTGAGGGCGATCCGGACCATCCCATCAATCGCGGAACGCTTTGTCCCAAAGGATCATCGCTCGAGCAGGACATTATGAATGATCGCCGCCTGCTCAAGCCGCAAGTGCGGCGGCCGGGGGCCACTGACTGGGAAGACATCTCGTGGGATCAGGCCTACAGCGAGATAGCGCAGCGGGTGAAGAAGACGCGCGACGACAGCTTCGTCGAAAAGGACCTGCAGGGCCACACCGTAAACCGCTGCGAAGGTATCGCCTTCACCGGCGGCTGCACCGACACCAACGAGTTCAATTATCTGGTCGTAAAAAGCATGCGCAGCCTGGGGGTCTGCTACCTGGAAAACCAGGCCCGGGTTTGACACGGCCCTACGGTCTCCAGTTTGGGGCCAACATTCGGACGCGGGGCAATGACCAATGGCTGGATCGACATCAAGAACACAGACTTGATGTTGATCATGGGTGGGAATCCAGCCGAGAACCATCCTTGTGGCTTCAAGTGGGCAATTGAAGCCAAGATTCACCGCAATGCGAAGACGATCGTGGTCGATCCGCGCCTCACGCGGACCGCCGCGACTGCGGATATGTACGTGCAGATCCGCGCGGGCGCCGACATTGCCTTTCTCGGCGGCGTGATCAACTACGCCATTCAGAACAATCGGATCGCCCACGACTATCTCGTCAATTACACGAATGCGGCTTTCATCATCAAGGATGGTTTCAAGCTTCCGGATGATGGACTGTACTCGGGCTTCGATCCGGAGAAGAAGGTATACGACAAGGCAACTTGGAACTACGAAGAAGGCGGGGACCTGGCCGGAAAGCCGGTCATGCCCACGCCTGCGGCACAACAGCCTCCAGCACCCCATGCTCAGGGCAGCGACACAGGGCAAGTTCAGGGACATCAGGCTGCGAGTCCAGCGGGGGCGAAAGGCGGTGCCGCTCCGGCGCCCGCTTTGCCGCCGAACATTGCGTTTGATCTTTCGCTGCAGCATCCGCGCTGCGTCTTCCAACTTCTCAAAAAGCAATACGAACGCTACACGCCGGAGATGGTCGAGCGCATTACCGGAATCCCACAAGACCAGTTCCTGAAGGCAGCCGATCTTTACACCTCGGTTCGCAAAGACGGGGACATGAAAAAGGTTTCGACCATCATCTATGCGGTGGGCTGGACCCAGCACAGCTTCGGCACCCAGATCATCCGTACGGCCGCAATGCTGCAATTGCTGATGGGGAACATAGGGCGCGCCGGCGGCGGCGTGAACGCGCTGCGCGGGCATTCCAACATTCAGGGCGCTACTGACATGGCCGGCATCTTCGACATTCTGCCGGGTTATCTGAAGATGCCCAACCCCGCCGACGTGGATCTCGCAACTTACTTGAAGCGGATCACGCCGACAGCCTCCAAGCCCGATCCATGGGATTCGTTCAATTACTGGTCAAACACGCCGAAGTTCGCCGTGTCGTTCCTCAAAGCGATGTACGGTCCCGCGGCGACCAGGGAAAACGACTACGCATTTCACTATTTGCCAAAAATCGATCGTAACTATTCCTGGGTAAACATCTGGAACGACATGTACGAGGACAAGGTGAAGGGAATCTTCGCCTTCGGCATGAATGGCGTAATGATCGGGCCCGATTCGCAGAAAAACATCGATGCCTTGAAGAAGGCGGACTGGCTGGTGGTTTGCGAAATCTATCCCGATGAGACCAGCGAATTCTGGCGGGCTCCGGGCATCTCGACGGATGAGATGAAGAAGATCAATACCACCGTCTATCGCTTACCGGGCGCGGGCTTTGCCGAGAAGGATGGAACGTTTGTAAACTCCGCGCGCTGGCTGCAGTGGAAAAACGTCGCGCTGCCGCCGCCGGGTCAAGCCAGGGTGGATCAGGAAATCCTGGCAACGATATTCCTGAAAGTGCGCGAACTGTATCAGAAGGAGGGCGGCAAATTCCCCGACCCGATTCTAAACGCGTCTTTCGCCTACACGAACCCGTACAACCCGTCGCTGTCAGAGGTCGCGAAGGAGATCAACGGGAAAGCGCTCGCCGATCTCACCGATCCCAAGACGAATGTAACCATCAAAGCGGGCCAGCAGCTTCCGGGCTTCTCCTGGCTCAAAGATGACGGCACGACTCTTTCCGGCAACTGGCTGTACTGCG
>JADGNP010000297.1 GCA_017883425.1 Candidatus Sulfotelmatobacter sp.
TCTGAGCCAGAGCAGACCTGAGTTGACCCGAGTCCCAGTCCAAACATGATCAGAGGGGGGGTGTCTCTGGGACCATCTCTTTCCCTTCTCCCCCATCCCGTTTGACCCTTCTTTTCTCGCGCCTGTAAGATCAGAACTTACTCTTCCGCTGGCGGATTCTCCTGTGCCGAATCCCGTCATCGCACACAAAGATGCCGCACGAATTGCCTAAAGCTTACGAGCCGGGCGCGATTGAAACGCGCTGGGCCGACTACTGGATCAAAGAGAAGCTGTTCTCCGTGAAGACGCCGCCCCCGGGCGAGACGCGCCCGGTGTTCACGCTGCTGCTGCCTCCGCCGAACGTCACCGGCCGCCTGCACATGGGCCACATGCTCAACCAGACGCAGATGGACATTATCGTGCGCTGGCATCGCATGCGCGGCTTTATCACGCTGTGGCTGCCCGGCACCGATCACGCCGGCATCGCTACGCAGATGATGGTGGAGCGCGACCTCGCCAAGGAAGGCAAGAAGCGCCGCGACCTGGGACGCGAAAAATTCATCGAGCGCGTCTGGGAATGGAAAAAGCTCTACGGCGGCGCGATTCTCGACCAGATGAAACGCCTGGGAGCGTCCGTCGACTGGGACCGCGAGTACTTCACCATGGACGAAGATCTTTCGCACGCCGTGCGCGAGGTGTTCGTCCGCCTGTATGAAGAGGGTCTGATCTATCGCGGGAAGTACATCGTGAACTGGTGCCCACGCTGCGAGACCGCGATTTCCGATCTCGAAGTGAAGCACGAAGACGTGGCGGGGAAGTTGTGGGAGATTCGCTATCCGGTCATCGGCACAAATGAATTCATCACGGTAGCGACCACGCGCCCCGAGACGATGCTGGGCGATAGCGCGATCGCCGTGAACGCGAAGGATGAGCGCTACACGCATCTGCACGGGAAGCATGTTCTGCTGCCGCTGATGAAGCGCGAAATTCCCATCATCACCGACGAACTCGCGCAGCCCGAGTTTGGCACGGGCGCCGTGAAAGTCACCCCGGCGCACGATCCCAACGATTTCGAGGCGGGCAAGCGCCACGACCTGCCGCAGATAGACGTGATGGACGAGCACGCGCACATGAACCAGAACGCAGGCGCGTACGCCGGACTCGACCGTTTCGAAGCGCGCAAGCGCGTGCTGGCCGACTTGCAGGAGCAGGGATTTCTGGTCGCCGAGAAAGACTATGCGCTCGCGATCGGCAAGTGCGACCGCTGCGGAACCATCGTCGAGCCGCGGCTATCCGAGCAGTGGTTCGTGAAAATCGGGCCGCTGGCCGAGCGCGCCAAAGAGGCCGTCGAAAGCGGCGAGATCACGATCGTTCCCGACAATCACCGCCAGGTCTATTTGAACTGGATGAACAACATCCACGACTGGTGCGTGTCGCGGCAGTTGTGGTGGGGACATCGGATTCCAGCATGGACCTGCGAAGGTTGCAAGGAAATGATCGTGGCCCGCGAGGCCCCGGCGAAGTGTACAAAGTGTGGCGGCGCGAAACTGGAGCAGGTTTCCGACGTACTCGATACCTGGTTTTCCTCGGGCCTGCTGCCGTTCACCACACTCGGCTGGCCGGAGAAGACCCGCGACCAGGCAGTGTTTTATCCCACGACGCTGCTGATCACGGCCTACGAAATTCTGTTCTTCTGGGTGGCGCGCATGATTATGTTCGGCTGCCACTTCATGCAGGGACACGAGCAGGATCCGGCGCTGAAGAAGGCCAGTGGCTGGGCAGACAAAAAGAACGACAGCGTGCCCTTCCGGCAGGTATACATTCACGCGCTGGTGCGCGATGCTGACCGGCAGAAGATGTCGAAGACCAAGGGCAACGTGATCGATCCGCTGGAGATCATCCAACGCTTTGGCACGGATGCGACTCGGTTCACCCTGGCGGCCATGGCCGCGCCGGGCACCGATATTGCTTTCAGCGAAAGCCGCACCGATGGCTACCGCGCCTTCGCCAACAAGATCTGGAATGCGGCACGGTTCATGTTCATGAACGTGGACAGAGTCGAACCGGGCCTGCGGCCCGGGACCGGGTCAGAGACCCGGTCCCACAAAAACCGCGGCGATGGCGGCGTTATAAGATTCCAGACTGCGACTCTCGAAGACCGCTGGATTCTTTCCCGCTTCAACCGGGTTGTTTCCGACGTGAACGACGCGCTTGCGACCTACCGCTTCCACGAGGCTGCCAATCGCATCTACGACTTTTTCTGGGGTGAGTTTTGCGACTGGTATCTGGAACTGATCAAGCCGCGCCTGAATTTTGAAGAGGGCACCGACAAGAGCGTGGCCCAGGCGGCCTGCGCGAACCTGGTCAACCTGTTCGATGCTGCGCTGCGCCTGCTGCATCCCGTGATGCCGTTTATCACGGAAGAAATCTGGCAGGCGATGTACGAAGGCCAGCCTCCCTTTAAGTCGATTGCGCTGGCAGGATATCCGCAGGCGGACGAGAAGCAATTTGACCTCGCCACCGAGACCGAGATGGCGATCCTGCAGGATTTGATCGTCAGCGTGCGCAACCTGCGGGCGGAACTGAAAGTTGAGCCCAAGGTGAAGGTTCCCATCGAGGTTTTCGCGCATGAGGCGGGGATTCGCAAGATGATCGAACACAATCAGGGCGCGGTCGAGCGCCTGGGCAATGTAGAGAAGATTACATTTGTAGAAAGTTCTCTGGCCAATCGGGCCGGCGCCCGCGGGACGGCGCGCTTCGATGTGCACGTGATCTACGAGAGAAAGATCGACGTAGCCGCCGAGTGCGAGCGCCTGAAGAAGGAACTGGAGAAGATCGAAAAAGAGTTGGCTAACAATCAGAAGCAACTGGGGAATGAACAGTTTCTGGCCAAGGCTCCAGAGAAAGTGGTGGAAGGCCTGCGCAGGAGAGGGCAGGAACTCCTCGTCCTGCAGGGGAAGACGAAGAGTAAGCTGAAGGAACTGAACTGTTGAATGTGGGAGATGCCCCTTCGGAAATGACGTGTCATCGCCAACTCGCGTGTCATCCCTCGCAAAGCAAGGGACCTGGGTGTTTGCCGGCGCTGGCGCGGGTGATGGTGCAGGCAAGAACCTAGGTCCCTCGCGTTGCTCGGGATGACACGGCATTTGGCGATGACATGATTTGCCGACGGCGGCTGTCCTACATGTTTTTTGCTGGCAACTGACTACTGACAACTTGTTTTATGGACTGGAATTCAAGACGCATTACCGCAATCCTGGAGAACGCGCTGCTTGAGGACCGGGCGACGCGCGATGCCACCAGCTATGCCTGCATCGACCCCAACCAGCTCGCGACCGCGACCATCGTATCCAAGCAGGACTGCATTCTCGCCGGAATCGGTTGTGTGGCGCGGATTCTCGATGTGTATGCAGCCCTCGACGGGGCGGTTACGGCCCACTATGAAGTCACCACGCATCCGGAGATTTTCGACGGCGTGCGCCTGCACAAAGGACAGTCCGTCGCGGTGATCCGCCACAACGCGCGGGTGATTCTTTCCTGTGAACGCGTCATCCTGAATTTCCTGCAGCGCATGAGCGGGATCGCGACCCTGACCCGCAAGTTCGTGGAAGCCGTGTCGGGCACGAAGGCGCGCATTCTCGATACCCGCAAGACCGCGCCGGGCCTGCGCGTGATCGACAAGAATGCGGTGCGCTGCGGTGGCGGCCAGAATCACCGGCTCGACCTCTCCGACGGTGTGCTCATCAAGAACAACCACATCGCGTTGGCGGGTGGGATTGTTCCCGCCCTGGAGCGCGCCGTTCGCAACCGTCGCGGCTCGCAGATCATCGAAGTGGAAGTGCGGACGCTCGAGGAACTGGAACTGGCGCTGGCTCACGGCGGCGAAGCCATTCTGCTGGATAACATGTCGGTCGAAGATGTGCGCCGCGCCGTCGAGCTCTGCGCGCAGTCCGATGTGCAGAAAGATGTGCCGAAGGACGGCCGCCGCATCCCGGTGGAGTGCTCCGGCGGAATTCGCCTGGAGAATGTTCGCGCCTACGCCGAGACCGGCGTCGACTTCATCTCCGTGGGTCTGCTGACGCACTCGCCCCTGGCGGTGGATATGAGCCTGCGAGTCGTCCCAGCCTGACGGGACGTTTGTTGTTTCGCTGCAATTCGCGCATAATCTCCGCATCGCCAAGACAGGCAAAATTCGCAAGCCTTCGCGGGCCAAAGCGACCGCGGCGCACCAGCCACAGCCCACCGATCTGCGGCTCGGCCGCATTGTGCGCTTGCTGATGGAGCACGCCACTGTCGTTGTCAGCGGCACCAAGATCGCCCAGGAAACTTTATCCAACCGCTCCGAAGTATGGCGTCTGATTCAGCAATTGCGTGGCCTGGGTGTGGATGTGGCAGGCCACCCCGCAACCGGATATCAACTGCGCTCAGTGCCTGACCTGCTCTTGCCGGAGGTTCTACGGCCACTTCTGCGCGGCACCATCTTCGATGAGCATCTTCATCATTTCTACAAAATCGGATCGACCAACACTGCAGCCATGGGCGCCGCGGCGGAAGGCGCTCCGGAAGGCAGCGTCTTCCTTGCCGAAGAGCAACTCGCGGGTCGCGGCCGCGGCTCCAACTCGTGGCAGTCTCCACGCTCGACCGGGATTTATTGCTCGGTAGTCGTACGCCCCACTCTGCCGCCGTCGGAGGTGCTGGTGCTGTCGCTTGCGGCAGGCCTTGCCGTGCGCGCGGCCATCCAGCAAGTCGACTCGCGGGCCACCCCCGACCTGAAATGGCCCAACGATGTACTGATCGACGGCAAGAAAGTCTGCGGAATTCTCACCGAGATGAACGCCGAGGCTACCCGCGTCCGCTATGTCGTGGTGGGAGTCGGCATCAACGTGAATCAGGCCAGCTTTCCCAAGGATTTGGCCGCGACCTCGCTGCGCCTCGTGACCGGAAGCGAGTGGTCGCGCGTCGAGTTGGTGGCAGCTTTGCTAAAATCACTCGACCGCGAGTATCGCCAGTTGCTGGAAGACTCCGATGCGCGGGAGTCGATTCTGCGACGCTTCGCCGAGAATTCTTCATGGGTGCAGGGCAAAGCCGTTCACATCGAAGAGAATGGAGTTGCCTTCGATGGAACGACCGAAGGCCTCGATCAGCGGGGGTTCTTGCGGGTACGAACTCCGAAGGGAACGCAAACGGTTCTAAGCGGAACCGTAAGGGAGCGGTAGCGCCGGCATCTTGCCGGCTGTCGCGAGAGCGTCTCGCTCTCGGCGCGGCGGGCGAGGACGCACGCCGAACAGCCGCCGGGACGGCGGCGCTACACTAGAGCAAATCCATGCTTCTCGTCATCGACGTCGGCAATACCAACACCGTCCTGGGCGTCTTCGCCCGCGTCGCCAAGGTGCATCCCGCTGGCGATCAGAACGAAACTCCGTGCTACGGGCGGCTTGTGGCCAACTGGCGCGTCGCCACATCCCGCACCAGCACGGTGGATGAGTACGGAGTAGTGTTCCGCAACTTGTTTTCCATGGCTGGTCTTGAGGCGAAAGGCATTCACGGCATCGTGATCTCGTCGGTCGTTCCGCCGCTCGATCCGGTGCTGCGGCAGGTCTGTGAGCGCTATTTCAATTTGCGCCCCCTCGCCATCGAACCCGGGGTGAAGACCGGCATGCCGGTGCACTACGACAATCCGGCGGAGGTGGGCGCCGACCGCATTGTCAACGCGGTTGCGGCCTTCGAAAAGTACGGCGGCCCATGCGTGATCGTAGATTTCGGTACGGCCACCACGTTCGACTGTGTGTCGGCGAAGGGCGAATACCTCGGCGGAGTGATCTGTCCCGGCATCGGTATCTCGGCTGACGCGCTCTTTGAACATACAGCGCGCTTGCCGCGGGTCGAGATCCGCAAGCCCGCCCGTGTGATCGGCTCGAACACCGTCGGCAGCCTGCAATCGGGTCTCTATTATGGATATCTCGGGCTGGTGGATGGCATCCTCGAACTGCTGCTCGCGGAGTTGGGCCAGGAAACGCGCGTGATCGCGACCGGCGGACTAGGACAGATGATTGGCACGGGATCGAAATACATCAAGCACGTGGACGACTTCCTGACGCTGGAGGGCTTGCGCATCATCTGGGAACGGAATGGGTCGGCCCGCAAAGAGTCCGCTTCGGCGAAAACCACGCCGCAGGCCGCGCCCAAGCCGTCATCAAAATCGGCACAGCCGAAGCCGGAACAGGCGAAGTCAAAGAATGGTGACGGCGCGCCGGCGACTCCTACCTCGCGTTCCGCCCGCTGACCTGCCGTGGAAAATTACTTCAACTACTTTACAGAGATTGAAGACCGATTCCTGCACCGCCGGGGCGGCGGCCTGTTGCTCTCGACTCTCGACTGGGCCCTGATTGAAACCTGGAAAGATGCGGGCATTCCGCTGGAGGCCGTGCTGCGCGGCATCGACGAAGCGTTCGATCGCTACAACCAGAAACCGTCGAAGACAAAGAAGGTGAACAGCCTGGCCTACTGCTCGCAGTTGGTGCTGGCCGCGGCGGAGGACATGAAAGAAGCGGCGGTGGGCGCGACTGGCTCGGCGAAACCCCCTGCCAGGCAGGGGTTTGAGCCGGAGGTAGTCGCGCCTTTCCTGCGTCGCAATGCGGATTTGCTGGAAGCCGCGATCTTGCCCGAAGGAAGCGGAGTCTCGGTGCGATCGGTTGCTCGCGACGCTGCAAAAACTCTGCGCCATCTTGCGGAAGAACTGGAAAAGAAGCCGGCGGCACGCCTGGAAGACCTGGAGCGCCGCCTGACCGTGCTCGAGGAAAAACTCTTCGCGGTTCTGCTGGCGTCAACTCCGGACGAAGATATCGTTACCGTTCGCGCTGAAGCCGACCGCGATCTCGCTCCCTACCGCCGTAAAATGTCCGGGGCCCAGATCGACCAACTGCTGAAGCAGTACGTTCACAAGCGCTTGCTGGAGAAATTTGGCCTTCCGCGGCTGAGTCTGTTTTACATGTAATTGTGGTTGCATCCA
>JADGNP010000027.1 GCA_017883425.1 Candidatus Sulfotelmatobacter sp.
TTTTGAATTCCTTCCAATATTTATTTTTTGCGGAATGGGTCCCATCCCCTTGGCCGGAGAGGCACGCCTCGCCCACGCGAGTCGAGAAGGGTGATTCCTTTCCCATGTGTGATTTCGCCAATGGCGGTGACAGGGACACCCAGAATTGTGCGCGGCAGGCGCAGCGCCAGTCGTGGCGGCACGGTGAAGAGCAAGACCAGGCTCAACAATCCAATGAAAGAAATCGTGCGGCTCAGAAAACGGAACACAGGAGCCGTGAAATCCGCGGAATCTTTCAATTCCGTGGCAACGTCGACGGGCGTATTCAGGTTCCTGAACAGCAGCGCCCGCCCGGGCGTATCTCCCCGGTCGAAAAGCATGGTCAGGAAGAAGATTCCGAAGGACGCGGGAACAATGATCGCGACCTGCTGAATGAGCGACCAATGATATACGAAGGCGCCGAGCATGCCCAGAATCAGTCCGGTGGCGAATGAGGCCAGCCCAGACCATGGAGGCGTCCGGCGTACCACCAGCCCCAGCAAAGCAGGAGGCCCGTAAGCCAGCGACATCAGCGTGTTGAATGTCAGCATGATCTGGAAGACGCTCTGCCCGCTGGCAGCCATAATCACGGCGATCACAGTCGTCGCTCCCCCGATCAAGAACGTCGTGACCCAACCCACGACCAGCAGTTCGTGTTCTCCAGCGCTCTTGCGGAACAGCGACTGATATATATCCTTGGTGAGAATCGCGGATTTCACGTTGAACTGGGCCGAAAGATTGGCCATGGTGGCGCTGAACATGGCCGCCAACATGACTCCGATCAGGCCATGCGGCAGCAACGTCAGACTGGCGACCGCGTAAGCCGCTTCGCTGGCGTTGGCCAGGCCCATGCGGGGGAGTTCCGGATAGACCACGCGCATCGCCATGGGCGGAATGAACCACAGGAAAGCCCCGACGAAAAACAGTCCGCAACACAGCAATGCGATTTTGCGCGCCGAACGCTCGTTGTCCACGCTGAAGTAGCGCTGTGCCATGGCGCTGGTGTTGTAGCCAAACGCGACCATGATCGTCCAGGAGGCGATGTAGAGCCAGCCAAACTCTCCCGAAACATGCAGCGTTTTCATTTCTGGCGGCAGCGAATGCACCAGACCGCTCACGCCGCCCACGCGGGCGAGAGACATGACGACGAGAACCATGCAAAACGGCATGAGGATGGAGGCTTGCAGAAAATCGGTGACAACCACGGCCCACAGGCCACCCAGCACGCAGTAAAAAACGATCAGGGCGCCCGCGCCGAGAATGGTCCAGGTCACAGGAAAGCCGCAGGCGGAAGATACGAAGAGGCTAAGCCCAAACAGCGTGCTGGCGCTGGTAAACAGCTGGAACACGATCGTGGTCCAGGAAAAGACTTGGTGAGTAGCCGGGTTGAAGCGGCCCGAGAGATATTCCATGACTGTGGTGATGCGGCTGCGCCGCCAGCGCTTGGCGAAGATGAAGTAGCCGAGCAGGAAACTCAAGGCGTTTCCGATGTAAAGCCCGATAGCTGCGATGCCGGAGCGATAGGCGACGCCGGCTGCCCCGGTGAAGGTCCAGGCACTGAAGCCGGCCATGAAACAACTGAGGCCGGCGACCAGCCAGGGAATGCGGTTCCCGCCCCGAAAATATTCGGCCGCACCCCGGTTGAAGCGTAAAACGTAGAAGGCCACCCGCACCATCAGGAGCGCGTAGAGGGCGATGACCACGTAGTCCACGAAGTTTGCGCTCGCCATAGAAAAGCCAGGCTTCCTTATACTTTGTTTTTCGCTGAAATAGAAGTAAGAAACAACAAAAGGAAAGAAATAGTCGCTATTCGAATGCTATACTCAGACCCGCCATGCGCCGCCCTTCCCTTCTGATTAGTGCCGGAGAAGAGCTGTTTGCGTCATTTTTCTCGCGGCAAGAGCAACAGCGCTTGAGCCGCCTATTCCGATGGGAACGGCACGGAACGACCAAATTCACCGTGGATTTCAGGCGGCGCTTGAGCACGACAGAGGCGCTGGTCACTACCTGGGACAGCCCTCATCTCGGCGACGACTTGCCGCTCCTGGCCCCGCAACTGCGCATGATTGCGCACTGCGGAGGAGAAGTGAAATCGCGCTTCTCGCGATCCCTGTTCAAACGCCTGACCATCACCAACGCTCCCGCTCCCATGGCGCGCGCCACCGCTGAGCTGGGTGCTGCTCTGCTTTTGTATTGCGCACGCAATGTAGACTTCTATCGTTCCGAACTGCGCAAGCGGTCGAACCGGATCTATGACGAGGTACACCTCCACGGTAGTTCTGAATCACTGATCGGGCAGACGGTAGCCATGATCGGGTTTGGCCGGATCGGTCGCGCGCTGGTGGACTTGCTGCGGGGCTTCGACATCCAGTGGTTAGTTCATGACCCGTACGCCCCGCGCTCTCTATCGCGGCAGTATCCCGTACGTTTCGCTGGCCTACGGAAGCTACTACCTCAGGCTCATTTACTCGTCCTAACGGCGGCGTTGACCGCACAAACCCGGGGCCTGCTGGGTCGGCAAAATCTGGCACACCTACCGGACGGCGCGTGTGTCATCAACATTGCCCGCGGTGGCCTGATCAATCTGGATGCTCTCAGGAAAGAGGTGCAGCGGGGGCGGCTGCGCTGTGCTCTCGACGTGACCGATCCGCAGGAACCGCTTCTGGTTGGAGATCCGTTGAGGGCCATGCGAGGAGCGATTGTTACCCCGCATATCGCGGGGAGCGGACGGCGAGTCAGAGAAGGCATCGCGCGCGTGGTATTGGATGACCTGGAAAGATTTTTCAGCGGCAAGAGAGTTGAAAATCGGGTGACAACTTCCATGCTGGACCGGATGACATGAGCATGAGAGTTTCGTTCTCAACGCTGGCCTGCCCGGACTGGACGATGCCACAAATCATCGCGATAGCCGTGGGCGAGGGCTATGACGGCATTGAGTTGCGTTTTGTGCAAGGCGAGGACTCGTTGTGGAAATTGCCGGTGTTTTCAGGAAAGGAACTGGCATCCACCAAACGGGCATTAGGGGATCGCGCTTTGACCATCTCGTGCCTGGATACAAGTTGCCGATTTCATTCGCCCGATGCAACCGAACGCGGACGTTGGATCACCGAAGGAGAACGGATGGCGGATCTGGCTGCGGAATTGGGTGCGCCGGGCCTGCGAGTTTTCGGTGACACGATCCAGCCTGGAGCAGACCGCGCCTCCACGCAAAACTGGATCGCGGAGTCCATCCGAGAATTGGCGGAGATCACCGCAGCGAGAGGAGTGGAGGTCTGGATCGAGAACCATGGTGACTTTGCAGCCGCGGGTGAGACCGCGGCAATCCTTCTGCAAGCGGCCTCTCCAAAAGCCGGAGTGGTTTGGGACCCGGCGAACAGTTTCGCTGCAACCCAGGAACAGCCCGCGCACGGTGCTGCGCGATTGAGAGTGGCGATTCGCCATGTTCACATCAAGGATTTGCGGCGCGATCGAGACGGGTGGAAGCATGTCTTGACTGGCGAGGGGGATTTTCCTTTGCTCGATTTGAAAGGCGCTCTGGACCGGCTCGGATACGACCGCTTCCTTTCTTTCGAGTGGGAAAAGAAGTGGCACCCAGAAATTGCAGATGCTGATATTGCCCTGCCGCATTTCGCGCGCTGGTTTCGGAAGAACTACGCATGACTGAAGCTGGCAGCGAGAAACTGCGCAAGTTTTGTGCCGAGGATATTCCGCCTGCGGCTCAGTTATCAGCACAGGCGGGTTGGAACCAGACCGAGGAAGACTGGCGCACACTGCTGGAACTTAGTCCGGAAGGCTGTCTGGCAATGGAAGTGGATGGCCATCTGGCTGCGACCACGACTCTGCTTTGTTATGGGCGCAGGCTGGCGTGGATCGGGATGGTTCTGACGAAGGCAGAATATCAGCGACACGGCTTTGCCAGAAGGCTGCTGGCGCACGCGTTGGAGAATGCAGACAAAATGGAAATCGCAACGATAAAACTCGATGCCACTGATCAGGGCCAGTCGCTCTACGAGAGTCTCGGATTTCGAAGCGAGCAGGAAATCGAGCGCTGGTCGCGGCCAGGCGAAAACGCCGCGCAATTGCCAGCCGGCCGAACATCTGTGGAGGAACCGTGGCGCGATTTAGATTCGCTGGTGTTCGGAGCTGACCGTTCACAACTTCTCGAGAGACTCGCACAGCTCAACCCTCCGAGATCAATTTCGCAGTCGTATTTGTTTTCCAGGCCGGGCCGCGTGTCCGCGTATCTGGGACCGTGCGTCAGCGAGAATCCGAGAACGGCTCGGCGCTTGATCGAGGAGTGCGTACAGAACGCTCGATGTGCCTGGTCCTGGGACCTGTTCCCCCGGAATCAAGACGCGGTGGCGCTGGCTCGCGATCTGGGATTTTCTCCACAGCGGCATCTCGTGCGCATGGCCCGTGGAAAGGAACTGCGCGAAAAGGAAAACGCGATTTACGCGATCGCGGGATTTGAACTCGGCTAACCGTGAAAATCAAAACAGAATCAGAATTGGAAGAATTGCTGTCACGCCCCGACAAAGAAACGGCCACGGCGATGGCTGCTCTTGACGGCGATCTTCTCATCCTCGGCGCCGGTGGCAAGATGGGTCCGAGCCTGGCCCGTCTTGCGCGGCGCGCTATTGACCTAGCAGGCGTCAAGAAGCGGGTGATCGCAGTGGCCCGGTTCACGAATGGCGAACTGCCCTCCGCACTCGCTGCGCAGGGGATCGACACCATCGCCTGCGACTTGCTCGACCGCAGTTCGCTCGACAAACTTCCCGATATTCCCAACGTCATCTTCATGGCCGCGCGAAAATTCGGCACGGCTGGCGAGGAACACCTGACGTGGGCTATGAATACCTACTTGCCCGGACTAGTCGCCGAACATTACCGCAACTCCAGAATCGTGGCCTTTTCCACGGGAAATGTTTACCCGCTGCGTCCGCTGACGGACGGTGGAGCGGTGGAGACGACACCGGTGGGTCCCGTCGGTGAGTATGCGCAGTCGGCTCTGGGCCGCGAGCGCGTGTTCGAATATGGATCGATGCGATGGGGCACGCGGGTCGTCATCCTGCGCCTGAACTATGCAGTCGAGCTGCGCTACGGAGTGCTCGTGGATATTGGACAGGCCGTATTCGAACGCCGTCCCATCGATCTGTGCATGCCGCGTGTAAATGTGATCTGGCAGCGGGATGCTAACTCGTGGTGCCTGCGGTCATTCGCCCACTGCCAGTCGCCGCCCTTGGTCCTGAACATCACAGGCCCCGAGACACTTTCGGTGCGGGAACTCGCATTCGAATTTGGCCGCCATTTTGACGTCGAGCCCACTTTTGTTTCCTCAACGGAAGGCTCCAGCGCCCTGTTGAGCGACGTCAACAAGGCGCGCGGTCTTTTCGGGAGTCCCACGGTGCGACCGAAGGAAATGGTCGAATGGATTGCAAATTGGATTCGTGACGGCGGTGCAATGCTGAATAAGCCAACACATTTTCAGACGCGGAACGGGAAATTCTGATGCAGTTGCGCAAGAAACTGCGTTCGGGCCTGGTGATTCCCGCCCATCCTCTGGCTCTGAACTCCCAGCGCAAGCTGGACGAGCGCCGCCAACGCGCTCTGACGCGGTACTATCTGGCCGCAGGCGCAGGCGGCATCGCCGTGGGAGTTCACACCACCCAGTTCGCCATTCGCGATCCCAAGTTTGGATTGCTGGAACCGGTGCTTGCATTGGCTGCCGAAGAGAGTCGGAGCAATGACATCGTGAAGATTGCCGGCGTCTGCGGCAAACGCAAGCAGGCGTCAGCCGAAGCGGAACTCGCCGCCTGGTTGGGCTACGATGCTGCGCTGTTGAGTCTTGCCGATCTAAAGGACGAAAGCATTCCTCAGCTTCTGGAACACGCACGCGCCATTGCCACCGTGATCCCAATTGTCGGTTTCTACTTGCAACCCGCCGTTGGAGGGCGTCTGTTGCCCTACGAATTCTGGCGCCAGTTCGTAGAGATTGAAAACGTCGTCGCGATTAAGATCGCTCCGTTTAACCGCTATCAAACGCTCGATGTGGTTCGTGCCCTGGCGCAGTCAGGTCGCGCCCAGGAAGTCGCTCTCTACACAGGAAACGATGACAACATTCTGAACGACCTGCTCACGCAGTTTGACTTCGGCACTCAGCCGCTCCGAATCGCCGGCGGCTTGCTGGGGCATTGGGCGGTGTGGACAAAGACCGCAGTTTCTCACCTCGCCCTCGCCCAGCGTCGTTTCGACCCGGTTCCCGGCGAACTGTTGACGCTGGCGCAGCAAATCACAGATGCGAATGCCGCCATCTTCGATCCCGTGCACAATTTTCAGGGATGTATTCCGGGTATTCATGAGATATTGCGGCGTCAGGGCTTGCTCGAAGGGCGCTGGTGTCTCGATCCTAAGGAGGAACTCTCTCCTGGTCAGAGCGCGGAACTCGATCGCGTGTGCAGATCCTATCCGCATCTACAGGATGACGCATTCGTACAGGAGAACCTTGATGAATGGCTTCGCTAATATCCTGCTGCTGATGCTGTTTGTATCTGGTATGGCAGTAGGTTCGGACCACGCCGTGATCGAGAGCGTCCACGCAACTCAAGATGTCCCGCTGGGTCTCGATCCCACGTCAGCGTTCTGGCGCGCGTCACGCCCGGTGTACATGGAGAAAGATAGTTTCGGGAAGATTGTTCCCCGGTATCGCACCGAGGTCCGCACGCGCTGGACGAAGAACAATCTCTACTTCCTGTTCGTCTGCCCGTACGAGGAGCTCCACCTCAAGCCTGCGCCGAATACTCAGAAAGAAACCAACGAACTATGGAATTGGGACGTCGCCGAAGTCTTCGTCGGCTCCGATTTTACGAATATCAAGCGCTACAAGGAGTTTGAAATCTCTCCGCAGGGTGAATGGGTTGACCTCGACATAGACCTAAACAAACCGCACCACGAAGACGGCTGGATCTGGAACTCGGGCTTCGAAGTGAAGGCGCGCATTGATGAAACCGCGCATACTTGGTACGGCGCGATGCGCATTCCGTTGGCTGCGATCGACGCGCGTCCTCCAGTCGTCGGAAGCACGATGCGTATCAACCTGCTTCGGAGCCAGGGGCCGCCTTCGCATCACCAAGCCGTAACGTGGCAAGCTCCTATGAGCGATTCGTTTCACGTTCCCGAACGTTTTGGTTTGATCCGGCTGGTGGAAAAGGAGTGATTAGCTTGAATATGTGGACTATGCATAAAGTTGTTCTGCTCAGCGCGTTCGCAATTCTGACGCTCGTTCCGCAATTTGCTCTTGCAGCTGAGCCCTATGCCGTGACCGTTGAACACGGCGTCGCGGTGACAATGCGCGACGGCACCGTGCTTCATGCTGATATTTACCGGCCAGTGGCGCCAGGAAGATTCCCCGTTCTTCTCACCCGAACTCCGTACGATAAACATAGCGACGGTGACGTCGATTTTGGCCATAAGGGAGCGGCCCGCGGTTACGTCGTAATCAACCAGGATGTTCGCGGACGCTACACATCGGACGGCGAATGGTATCCCTTCCTGCACGAATCGAACGACGGCTACGACACTGTCGAATGGGCGGCGGCGCTGCCTTATTCCGATGGCAGAGTAGGAATGTATGGAGGCTCGTATGTCGGGGCCACCCAGATGCTGGCTGCGATTGCACATCCGCCGCATCTCGCGGGAATATGTCCGGTCGTGACCGCGAGCAACTATCACGATGGGTGGACATACCAGGGCGGTGCTTTTGAACAGTGGTTCAACGAATCGTGGACCTCAGGTCTGGCCCAGGACACGCTTAACCGCTTTGTGCGAAGTCACACAAATGCGTTGAACGGCATCGCGAAACTTCCTCTTACTCAATACCCGCTTTTTGAATTACCGCAGGCATCCTCCGATACAGACCTGCTGCATTCTCTGGCTCCGTACTTTCTCGACTGGGTGGCTCACCCCGGTTATGACGAATATTGGAAGAGGTGGTCCATTGAGGATCACTACGCTGACATCGGCGTACCTTCCCTGACCGTCGCGGCCTGGTATGACATTTTTCTGGGCGGATCATTACGCAACTACATCGGAGTGAAGTTGCATGGCAAGGACGAAGCGGCGCGCCGCGGACAACATCTCCTGGTCACGATCGGCGGGCACGCCGGTTCCGGCCGTAAGATTGGCGATGTTGATTTCGGCCCCGCCGCCCCGTTTGACGAAGATGAAACTACTTTGAGCTGGTACGACTATCTCTTCAAGAACGTTGCCAACGATTTTTCCCATCCCAAGCCCGTAAAACTTTTCGTGATGGGCGCCAACCAGTGGCGTGAGGAGGATGACTGGCCCCTCGTTCGTGCCCGCAACACCAGATACTTCCTGCATTCGGCCGGAAAGGCGAACTCAGCGATGGGCGACGGTAGTCTGGTCACAGCAACTCCTCGCTCGGACAAGCCTGACCAGTACGTCTACGATCCTGCAAACCCCGCGCCCACGGTCGGTGGTCCTTTATGTTGTGACTCCGAGCACCTCGGACCCGGGCCCCACGACCAGCGCGCGATGGAATCGCGCTCTGATGTTTTGGTCTACTCGACGCCTCCGCTGGAGCAGGACCTCGAAGTAACGGGACCTGTTCAACTCGAACTCTTTGCCAAGTCCTCCGCCGTTGACACCGACTTTACAGCCAAGTTGGTGGACGTCGGGCCAGACGGATTCGCGCAAAACCTGACAGAAGGAATTGTTCGCGCGCGGTATCGCGATTCGCAGGGAAAGGCAGAACTCATGAATCCAGGCCAGATCTACAAGTTCACCGTGGACTTATGGGCAACAGCCAATGTCTTTCGCAAGGGACACATGGTGCGACTGGAGGTCAGCAGCAGCAATTTTCCCCGTTTCGATAAGAACCTGAACACGGGTGATGACGCCGCTGTCGGCGGAAAGTCAATGCCGGCTACGAACACGATCTATCACGATGCCGAGCATCCCTCGGCGCTAATTCTTCCGATCATGCCGACCACCTGAAGTGATAACGAACAAAGGGCCGCCCTTCGACGCCGGCCTGCAACCATATCTCAGGAGATTCCATGCCGCACAGCACGTCGAAATGCATCTTCCTTGCCCCGGCACCACGGATAGTGTCCGACATTTTTGATGAGAACGACCTGCTTCGGTTGCGTGCCGTTGGAGATGTGGTGATTCACGAAGCTGGCCCCGTCACAGATGCAATCTTTGAAGACAGCGCCGCGAAAGCAGAAATCATCATCGGCCAGATTGACCTGCCCGAATCACGCCTGAAGCGCGCCACGTCGCTCAGAGCAGTGTTCAATGTGGAGGGCAATTTTCTTCCTAACATTGACTACGCCTACTGCTTTCGACAGGGCATACGTGTTCTCAATATAAGTCCGGTATTCGCTGAGCCCGTCGCAGAGGCCGCGTTGGGCATGGCCATTGACCTCGCCCGCGGCATCACCCGGTCAGATCGCCATTTCCGCCAGGGTACCGAGCAGTACGGGTTGGCCGCGAACACCGAGGCGTTCTCTCTCTTCCGCCAGGAGGTAGGTTTTATCGGGTTAGGCGATCTCGGCCGTGCGATCTTGCCATTGCTTCGCCCGTTCGGTTGCCGCGTTCGCGCATACGACCCGTGGCTGCCAGCGGAATATATTCAAACCTTGGGATGTGAAGCCTCTTCCCTGGATGAGGTCCTGCACGGCTCGCGCCTTATTTTCGTGGTCGCGGGGGCCACCTCGCAGAATCAGGGCTTTCTGGGCGCAAAACAGTTCTCCTCAATGCAGCGGGGGGCCGCCTTAGTCCTGGTCAGTCGCGCCGCAGTCGTGGATTTTGACGCTATGCTGGATTTCGCCGCGAAAGGACACATCCGCTTCGCAACCGACGTTTTTCCAGAGGAACCGCTGCCTGGCTCACACCGGGCACGGCATACCGACAATGCAATTCTCTGCGCGCATCAGGCCGGCGCAATGGAAACGGCGATCAAATGGATTGGGAAGCTGGTTGTTGCGGACGCGGAACTGATTGCCCGCGGGCTTCCACCGATTCTGTGCAAAGTTGCTCAGCCTGAGACTATTACCCTGTTTCGGAGTAAACCCATCAGCAAAACTTGACAGAACAGGAAATCCGCCCAGCCAGCAACTGGATTCCCGAACCGGCGGCTAGCCCGATGAGTGCTCTGGTTTGATTACAGCAGTCATGAACGCATTCCTGTGGGTTTCATCTTTCCGGTGTCAACCATGGTTCTATCCGAGGCTCGTGGCCTATGGCTATTTCTGGTTATCCGAGGGGGCATAGCGTGTAATTAGTGACTCGGTGCCGAAGCACACGGGGCCGACCTCATTGACTGATACTCCCCTCGAACCGAGCGTCTCGAGAGCAATAGCGCCTTCATTTTCTTGGTGTTCGCAGTTCCTCTTGTCTGCACTCTGCCCCGAAGTATAGTTCACAAAACGTTTCTCCAGATCGCGGAACTGAACCGGCACTCTGATGAGTGCAGGATGTCGGCAAATTTCGTCCGATCCTACTTTAGGAGGATTCCAGTCTGTCCCTTGGCAGGTAAGATTTGCGTGCCGTGCTTGAGCCAACGTCGCTGCAGCGCCAGTTTGTTAAAGATCCGTTAACCAGGGTTGCGCACTGGGCCCGCGCGCAAGTCCGCGCACTTGAGTTCTCATCGCTGGCCACCCCAGGTTTTGATTTGGCAAGGAGGGACATGGGGTCGGAACGTGGAGTCCGCGCCTCCGTAATGCCCCTGTATTTCCTTGAATCGGTCATCGTCCAGAGGATTCATGAATCGGAATGTTCGACTCGCAATCATCGTGCTAATCCTGTCGGCTCCTGCTCTAGCTTCCAGCCGAATTGATCTAGACCGCGATTGGCAGTTCCGCGTTGATGCTCACGAAACTGGAGAGGCTTCGGGATGGCAGAAACACCCGCCCGCGGGCACGGAATCGGTCAATGTGCCTCATACCTGGAACCTTGGGAAGCACGATAATTATCTGGGGAAGGCGTGGTACTTCCGGACTTTCGAAATGCCGATACCATCGCCGGGGCGGCATGTGGAATTGCATTTTGGGGCCACGTTTTATTCGTCTCGCATATGGTTGAATGGAGTAGAAGTCGGCAGTCATGAGGGCGGCTACACCGCCTATTCCCTGGACATCACTCCGCATCTTCTATCCACAAATTACCTTGCCGTCGAGATCGACAATCGCATCACGGAGCAGACTATTCCCGGGTTCGCCATGCGTCAGCAGGTTCCTCACGATGCCTGGTACGACTGGTGGGACTACGGTGGCATCGTCCGCGATGTCTGGCTCACGGTGGCTGGCCCAATTGAAATTCGGAGGCAGCGGATCCGCAGCCAGATCAAGCCGGATCGGGCGAGCGTGCAGGACCACATATACCTGACAAACAGATTAAAGCGTAGCCAACGGGTCTCCGTGCGCCTGACGGCATTCGCGCCTGACAACCGGATTGGCGCTACCCGAACCCGTTCCTTCACCGTGGTTCCCGCAGACACAGAAATCGATTTGTCTCTCCAACTCGATGCCCCGAAGCTTTGGGGAATTGACCATCCGAATGTCTACCGGCTGTCGGTGGAAATTGCGGATGGAAGCGGGAAGGTGCTAGATGAGCAAAGCGATACGTTCGGCCTGCGCACGATCGAGATTCGCGACCGCCACCTTCTGGTGAACGGCGAACGAGTACGGCTTACGGGATTGACACGGCATGAGGATTCGCTGTGGGAGGGGCTGGCAGAAACACCCGGCACCATGCGTCATGACTACGACGATATGAAATCCTTGCAGGTGACGCTGACCCGTCCAGGACATTATCCGCAGAATCCCTTCATCCTCGACTATGCGGACCGGCACGGGATACTGCTGATTCCAGAAATTCCCGTCTGGCAATTCAGTGAGAGTCAATTAAGCAATCCCCGAGTCATTGCGCTCGCCGAACAGCAGATGAAGGAGATGATCGAGCAGGCCGGCAATCATCCCAGCATTTTTGCCTGGAGTGTTTGCAATGAGAGCGACACCGGAACACCCGGCGGCGTAGCTTACTTTCGCGCTATGCGGGATTTCATCCGCAAGCTCGATCCCGACCGATTCGTCAGCTATGCCGACGACAACTTGCCAAAACTCAGGCGAGCGGAAGACTCGGCTGCCAATGATGCGGACTTTCTCATGATGAACCAGTATTTCGGAAGTTGGCACGGGCCGGAAAGCGAACTCTCTGCGTCACTCGACAATATTGACCGTATCTTCCCCCAAAAAATGGCGATTATCTCCGAGTTCGGCCTGCCGGGAGTTTTTGCCCCGGACGCGGAAGATGCCGACCGCAAGAGAGTGAAAATAGTGCAGGAGCAACTGCCGGAGTTGGCGGGACGCGATTGGATTGCGGGAGCGATCTTGTGGTGCTACCAGGACTACAAGTCGCGCCGCAACTTGCGGCTTGGCCTCGAAGAGGGGTACGTCGATCACGGATTGGTGGACGAGTATCGTCAACGAAAGCCGTCCTACTACGTCTGGAAAGAGATGAATGCTCCGGCTACTATCAACTTGCGGTGGAACGACGAGAAGGCCGTACCAGCGTCATTTACGGCTACTGTGAAGCCCAACTCGCTGGATAGCCTTCCCTCCTATCCCCTCCATGATTACCGGCTAAGATGGGAAATCTACGACGACACTAAGCTGATCGCCCGAGGGGAGCGCGAGCTTGCCGACTTGAGCAGCTCACAATCCGTATCTGGCCAAGTTGAGGGCAACTCCGATGCTCACAGATTACAGTTGCATCTCGCGCTGGTTCGTCCCACCGGAGAAATTGCGGCCGAGAAGACCCTTGACTGGAATACGAGTCAAGCTAGCCGGCCTGGCGGCGCAACTCTTCCGGCCCCGTAGGTGCAAGCAGCCAAAGGCAGGAGATGAAACCTATGCGCAGTAGAAGCGTCTTAGCCGTACTATTCGCCACCTCGCTCCTGGTATCGCAGAGGAGTTACAGTCAAGACTACGCCGTTGGCGCGGATGTTTCCTTTCTCGGCCAAGCAGAGCAGCAAGGCGTGCTTTTCAAAGATGGAGACCAAGCCAAGCCGGGTCTGCAAATTTTGAAGGACCACGGCTATAACTGGATTCGTCTCCGGCTGTTTCACACTCCTACCAGCTTGCCGAACAATCTCCAGTACACGATCTCGCTGGCCAAGCAGGCCAAGGGCCTCGGGTTCAAGTTCTTGTTGGACTACCACTATGCGGATGACTGGGCGGATCCGGGCAAACAACCTCTGCCCCAAGCTTGGCAAGGCAAGTCACATCCAGATTTAGTGAAAGCCGTGTTCGAATACACTCGGGACACAATCGCCGCATTTCGAGACGCCGGTGTCCTCCCGGACATGGTCCAGGTGGGCAACGAGATTACCAATGGGATGCTATGGCCGGACGGGAGACTCCCCGCCAACTGGGACCAATTTGCCGAACTGGTGTACGCGGGCATCAACGGGGTGGACGCAGGTCGGGGAAACGGCCCGCGCCCAAAGATCATGATCCACATCGATCGCGGCGCTGATGCGAAGGGAACAAAGGCATTCCTGGATAAACTCAACTCCTATGAAATCCCCTACGACATCATCGGCCAGTCTTACTACCCGTGGTGGCACGGGAGTTTGAACGACCTGAGAAAGAACTTGCAATTCATGGCCGCGGAATATAAGAAGGCCATCATCGTTGTGGAAACCGCCTACAACTGGAAACCGGGCAACTATGTCAACCAGCCTGCCCCGTTCCCGGAGTCTCCCGAGGGACAACGGGAGTTTCTTGATGAACTGAACCGGGTTGTGATGGAAACCCCCAATGGCCGCGGGAAAGGCGTCTTCTGGTGGGAGCCGGCGGTGCAGGGGCCGTTGACAATACGCGGACTTTTTGACGATCAATACAGGGCATTGCCTGCGATGACCGTGTTTGACCGCTTCACGCGCAAGTAGTCGCGACCAGGCAGGAGGCGCGGTTGGGCGCAACTTTCTCTGTTTTTTGGCAGTACAATAAGCCACCTAAGGCCAAGGTGCCTCCATGCTTCGTGCGGTTGCTGCGGGTGTGTTGCTGAGTCGTTTGCTGACCAGCGCTATCGCTCTGGCTGTCGACACGCCCCCCACGACCTACGTCGAGCGCACCTGGCAAGTGCAGGATGGTCTTCCCGAACAGACGGTTCAAGCATTCGCTCAGACCAGAAACAGGTACCTTTGGATCGGGACCACCGGGGGACTGCTGAGCTTTGACGGAGCGCGGCTGGTCTTGTATGACCGCGACAACACGCCTGCCTTCACCGAGAACAATGTTTTCAATTTAATGGTTGCGCGCGACGACACCCTCTGGATTGCCACGGAGGGTGGAGGGCTGATTCGCTATAAAGAGGGCATATTCCGTTCCTTTTCGGCGAAGGACGGACTGATGAACGACTTCGTGCGGGTGGTTTATCAGGACCGCAAAGGGCTCGTCTGGATCGGGACCGACAATGGATTATTTCGGTTCTCCGGGGAACGGATTGAGCGCGTCGATAACGGAGGTAGCATCCCATCCATTGCGGTTCACGCGATCCACGAAGACCGCCAGGGGCGGCTGTGGGTGGGGGGCTCCAGACTCTTGCGTGTGATCGGCAATACCGCCCAGGAATTCCGCTTGCAAGGTGAAGGAAGCCAGAACCGGGTCAAGTCCATAACCCAAACCCGTGACGGAACCCTTTGGGTGGGCACGATCGGCGGCTTGTACCGCAAGCTTTCGGGATCGGATTCCTTTCATAGAATAAGTGATACCAGTGGAACCGTCCGCTTTCTTCGTGAGACATCAGACGGTACTCTGTGGATTGGCACTATCGGCCATGGTATTTACAAATACCGTGAGCACAGATTCTCCCAGATCACGGGCCCCGACAATCTCCCCAGCAACACCGCATTAAACCTGTTCGAAGATGTTGAGAACAACATTTGGATCGGAACTCAGGCAGGCATGCTAAGGCTGAGCAAGACCCCTGTCCAGACGGTGGCCTTGCCTGATGCTGCAGACTACGACGCCGAGACCGTCTATCAAGACCACAACGGTGATCTTTGGGTAGCAGCGGCGAATCTTTTTCGTTTCCATAGAGGCAAGGTGGCCCAGGTCCATTTTCCCGGCATTAGCGGAGTCCGAGTGCGTAACGTCTTCCGTGACCACGAGGGCGCTCTCTGGATTGGGACCGAGGGCAGGGGCGTCTTTCGGCAGAACGGGGCCAGGCTGGCGCATTACATGACGAAGAAGGGATTGGTAAACAATTTTGTTCGTGCCTTTCTGCAAGGCCGGGACGGGAGCGTGTGGATCGCCACCGATGAAGGCGTGAGTCGTTGGCGCCCCGAGGGTTTCAGCAACTACCAAATGCGCGATGGACTGTGCTATTTCAGCACCCGCACGCTGTGGGAGGACCGCAATTCAGACGTGTGGATTGGTACCGACCGTGGAGTTAGCCATTTCCACGGAGATAGCTTTGCCAAAGACACGGTCACTCAAGCACTGAAGAATGAAAAGATCTGGGCTATTCGGGAAGATTCCGATGGTGGCCTGTGGTTCGGAACAAGAACCGGCGGGCTATATCGATGGCGGTCTGGCAAGTTGACTCACTACACAACCGCGCAGGGACTCGCTAGCAACAGCATCTACGAGTTGCTGGAGGACCGGAGGGGTAATTTCTGGATCAGCGGTCCGAACGGCATCTCGGTGATCAATCGGCGGGAGTTGGATGTCATTGCCGAGAACCCATCGCACCCGCTATCTCTGACCCTGTATGGCATTTCCGATGGTTTGGAAACGACACAGCTATACGGCGCCGAGAAGCCCGGCGGAGTTGTGACCTCCCAGGACGAAGTTTGGTTTGCCAGCAACAAGGGTCTGGTTCGAGTCTCGTTGCATCAGACTCAGCCGTTTGGTTCTGTGCCAGTGGTGATCGATCAAGTGCTGGCAGACGGTCTTGAAACGCGGAATCGGCCGAGCATTTCGCTGGCACCGGATAATGCCAAAATCGAAGTGCATTACAGTGTCATTCAATTGCGGTCGCAGGAACGGGTGCGGTTTCGATACAGGTTGGTCGGTTTTGACAAGAGTTGGACGGAAGCCTCCTCGCGCCGTGTGGCGTACTACACCAATCTTCCGCCGGGAAACTATCAATTCCGCGTCGCGGCGTTTGAGATGAACAACCCGCAGCAGATTTCGGAAACGTCGGTTGCAATCGTTCAGAGACCGCACTTTTATCGGACCTCCTGGTTTTTGGGTTGCTGCCTGCTTCTGTTAGTGGCTCTGGTATGGGGAGGCCATAAGTTCCGCATCCGTCAGGTGCATGTCCGTTATGAGGCGGTGCTGAACGAACGCAATCGGCTGGCGAGAGAGATGCACGATACGCTCATTCAGGGGTGTGCGGGAGTTTCGGCATTGCTGGAAGCGCAATGCAGCCTCGATGAGGCGGAAGCCTCGGCCAAAGACAGCTTGCTGAGTTGCGCGCGCACACAATTGCGCACCACCATCAACGAAGCCAGAGAAGCAGTCTGGGACTTGCGACATGCGAACGGTGCGGCGACCGCCATTGATCCCATACTCCGCAAAATGACGCAACAGATCAGCAGCGAATTTGGGGTGCCCGTGGGTTATCAGGTTTCGGGACGGCCGTTTGATTTCGACCAGGCCACCTCACACGAACTGCTCATGATGGTACGGGAAGCGCTGCACAATGCCCTCCGACACGGGCAGCCCACGCTGGTGGAAGTCCTGATCGCTTTTGAGAACAACGAGTTCAGTGTGCAGGTGCGCGACAACGGCTGCGGATTCGATCCGGCTACGGTGTTGTCTTCATCGAATGGCCACTACGGGCTGGTTGGGATCCAGGAGCGGGTTAAGCGGGTTGCCGGAAGGCTCGTTCTGAACAGCCAACCGGGCGCCGGGACGGAGTTGACGCTGCACGTTCCCCGCAAGGGTGCGGTCAGCGGGGCCGCAATAGCTAAAGACGGAATGCCGCGGGTATGACTATGAATACCGAGAAGATCAAAGTCATGGTTGTGGATGACCATCCTCTGATGCGGGTTGGAGTTGCGTCCATTGTGAATGCCACATCGGACATGTCGGTCGTAGCCCAGACCGGCACGGGAGAAGAAGCGGTCACGCTGTTTCAAAAACATAAACCCGACGTCACCTTGATGGACCTGCGCCTGCCGGGAATGAGCGGAGTCGATGCGATTCGCGCGATTCGCGAAACCCACTCACAGGCACGGTTTGTGGTACTGACAACCTACGAAGGGGACGCCGATATTCATCAAGCTTTGGAAGCCGGAGCGCAAGGCTACCTCATCAAAGGTATGCCCTACCAGACCTTAGTGGATGCGGTGCATCGCGTGCATCAGGGCCAACGTTTTCTGCCTCCACCAGTGGCGCGAGCGCTTGCATCGCGGATGCCGGACTCCGACTTGAGCGCCAGAGAACGAGAAGTACTGTCCCTTCTTGCAGGCGGGAAAAGTAATAAAGACATCGCTTCTCTTCTGGGTATCACAGAAGCCACCGTGAAGTGCCATGTCAGCGCAATTCTGCTGCGTCTGAACGTCAATGACCGCACTGAGGCCGTGGTCAGGGCCCTGCAGCGCGGATTAGTCCACCTGTAATGCCTCCTCGGCATAGGTCGTATCCTGCTGTCAAGACAAATACTTTTTCCCAAGTCCGACTTTTGGGGGATTCGCGGATTCGTTGCTTCAGCTTACGATTGCCCCCGCAGCGTACGAAGGTGTTTGGAACACTCCTGGCCGGAAGGTTTTCGCGCCGACAGATCCAAGATGATCTGGGGCGTTGATTCTGAGCGGGAGTCAACCTTGGGAGGCTCCGCGATGAGATCGGGATTTGTTCTACGCTTTGGCCGTATTTGTCTTCTGCTGGCCGCAAGCCTAACTGCCAGTGTTGCCCTTGGGCAGAATGCGAACACCGGAGAAATCAGGGGGATCGTTTCGGACTCCTCGGGCGCTGTCGTCGAGGGCGTCAAAGTCACGATCACCAACGTGGAGACCGGCGCCAGCATCGTCTCGAGCACGACCTCGGCCGGGATCTATGATGCCCCTTCGGTTCCGACCGGCTCCTATACGGTCACGTTCTCAAAGACTGGGTTCAAGGACTTCGTCCGCAAAGGGATCATCCTGCAGATCCAGACCATCGCGGTGGACGGCACGCTGCAAGTAGGCAACACCACCGAGCGGATCGAGGTAACTGCAGACACCCCATTGGTGGAAACCGAGACCTCACAGCAGCATGTGGATCTGAGTACCGCGGCGATTCGCACGGCGCCGATCGTTGGCACGGACTGGCGCGGGATGACTCAACTTATTCCAGGGGTGAACAACGGCGGAGGAACTGGCGAAGGCAGCGGCCAGGCCATCGGAGTCAACGGCACGCAGTCCTACAACGTTATGTTTTTGTCTGACGGGTCCGCCGCTACCGCTCCGCGGGATTTCAACAGCAGCAACTACTACCAGCCGCTTGACGCCATTGAAGAGGTGAGCATCAATTCAGGCAACGCACCCGCGCAGTATGGCAATGGACTCACTTCGGTCAACGTGATCACCAAGAGCGGGACCAACCGATGGCACGGCAGCGCGTATGAATACATTCAGAACACTGCGCTCAACGCCAGGGGATTCTACAATGCCACGGGGCCGAAGTCCGTGGAGCACTGGAACACATACGGCGGCAGCGTAGGCGGCCCGGTCATAAAGAATAAGCTGTTTTTCTTTTTCCTCTACCAACACAACCCCTCGTCTTCTCCAACTTCCGGACTGTATTCGTACCCCACCGCCGCCATGCAAGCGGGGAACTTTTTCGGGGTCCCAGGCGCCGACGGCCCGGCCTTTGACGCCTCTGGCACGCTGCTGGGAACTTATGATCCTGTGGCGGTGAAGCTTCAGGGTTACTTCCCCGGCCCAAGCGCTCCGGGATGGGTCACGGGATGTCCCGGTCCAGTGAACGTATCGGCGAGCACTCCACAAACCTGCCCCACCACGAACAATTACGTATTCAATGGCAGCAGTCCGAACACGAACACGTGGTATACCGGCAAGGCCGATTACAATCTTTCCACCAAACAAAGACTGTCGTTTAGTTTCAACTATTTTCCCACCACCTCGTCATATGTTCCCGCGGATCCTCTTTACCCCAACGATGCCACCGCGTTTGAGCAAGGGAAAACCGACAATCTGACCGCGCAACTCTCGCATCTCTTTACCATAAGCTCGACGGTGGTCAACGAGTTTCGCGTGGGCGCAAGCCGCGAGCTCGATAAGTACAAGCCACCTTCTCTTGGCAAGAACGATCCAACAACGCTTGGCCTTGAGCCGGCCTACGGCACCAATGCTCCGGCCAATGTGTTTCCCAGAGTCACGATCGATCAGGGAGCGGGAGTTGGACAGGCGAATCTGGGCGCCGGAATCAATGGCAACGGGAACATCGATGCCACTCTGGGCCAGGGAATTTACAACGTCTCCGACGTCCTTACGCTCATTCGCGGCAAGCACACCATCAAGGTTGGCGGCGAGTACGACAGGTTTTACCAGAACTATACAAGCTGGGGAGATATCGACTCAGGTCATTTTGAATTCAACGGAGGAGTCACGGGAATCCCGTACGCCGACTTCCTCGCTGGCGACGTGTATGGATGGTACGTTTACGAGGCCAACCCGACCAGCGCTCACATGTGGAGTTCGGCGCTGTTCGCCAGCGACGACTTCAAGGTCTCGTCGCATCTGACGCTAAACTTGGGCCTCCGCTGGCAGATGCAATCCGGATGGGGCGTGAAAAACAACCTGTTCGGCGTTTACGACCCATTTCTGCCTAATTCCGCCGATGGCGGACTCTTCAGCGGGGCCATCCTCTTTGGTGGGCAAAGCGACAAGGCCTTTGGAGGAAAGCTGTCGACAATCCAAAACGGCAATTACAAGGAATTCGCGCCCCGCATTGGCGTTGCCTGGTCGCCGCGCGATAAGTGGTCCTTCCGGGCGAGCTACGGCATTTTTGACGCGCCCCGCGATGCCGAGAACTACACCGACGGCGCGCTCGGCCTCGGCTTCAATCCCCACAATAACGGCAATGGGGGCTACGTCAACGGCAGCTCTCCATGGAAGCTGGCGGTAGGACCGCCTGCCGGCACGGTCGTCTTTCCAACGCTGCAAACTCTTTCGTCGGAGATTTCCAACTTTAGCAGCGTGGAGTATTACCCGCGGAATATGCCGACTAACTACGTGCAACAGCTGCTCTTCAGTGTGCAACACGAGTTTGCGCGTGGCACCTTGCTGGACACAAGCTATGTCTACACTCGCGGCCGGAACCTGAACTTTGCAACCGATATTAACCAGGCTCCTATAAGCGCATTAGGCTGCACGGGCTATAACTGCGGGAACCCCAACCCCGTGTTCAACAGTATTGCTGCTCAAATCTACGATGGATATTCGAATTACAACGCCCTGCAATTGCGCCTTCAGAAGAGGATGTCGTATGGCTTGAGCTTCCAGGTCAATTACGCATGGTCGAAATCGCTCGACACCGGAACCGGGAATGGTCACGGATCGGGTATTGATATCTACCAGAACGCGTACAGCCCCGCCGCCAACTACGGCTTGTCTGACTTCAACGCGGCAAATACCTTGGTCGGGCAGATCGGCTACGAGCTGCCCTTCGGCCACGGGCGCCAGTTTGCACTGCACGGACCGCTGGACCAGATCGCTGGTGGCTGGCGTCTCTCCAGTATTTTCCAGTGGCACGGGGGAGTTCCGTTCACCCCGGTGATCCAGGGTTCGGTCGCAGACGGCATTGATCCGGGTCTGGCTCCATCCCTCAGCGCAGGGTCAACGCTGTATCCCGACCAGGTGGGCAATCCAAAAGTGTCGAATCCAACTATCCACGGGTGGTTCAACCCCGCGGCCTTCGCCAATCCCGCGCCAGGAACCTTTGGCAATACCCACCGCAACAATCTCATTGGGCCAGGCTTCGCGAACGTGGCCCTCAGTATCGCGAAAGAGTTTCCAATTCACGAGGCCATTGCGCTCGAAATCAAGGCCGACGCCTACAACGCATTCAATCACATTAACTATGCCAACCCGGATGCGAACGTTGGCTATGTCGGCGGCGTATTGGCCGACGGCACCGCTGGCACCATCACCGGCCCTGCAGGCTTTAACGGGAACCTGCGCATCATACAACTGGGCGCTCATCTTAGATTCTGAGCCCCTCGCCAGAGGCTGACAAACCTACCCCCGGGGTGCGGAGGCAGCTTCACTTCCGGCACCCCGCAGTTATTCGCGGTTCGCCGAAGCAGCGGATTTCGGGTATCGTTCCTCCATGAAAGAGCCCCTACCCCGTAAGCCTCGCGAATCCACGTTTCGTTTTGGCACCTCTCCGGCTGTGGCTGCGAACCGGGGGGAGCGCCTATGGGGCAGGCCGCTGGTTTTGATTCTCGCGTTTCTTGCGAGCGCGCTTGCAGGAGTGGCCGCACAAACCGGAACTTCTCGCGCTGCGGAGATTCACGATCACCTTCGGAAAGCCGAGGACTACCTCAAGGCCAAGGAACCGAACTCCGCGGTGAAGGAGTTCGATACCGTCCTGGCGCTCGACCCCAAGAACGCCGAGGCGTACGCAAACTTAGGCGTAATTGCGTTCTTCCAGCGCGACTATCAGAACGCTTCACAAAAGTTTCGCAAGGCTCTGGCGATTGATCCGTCGTTAGTCAAAACGCAAGCTCTCCTGGGAATTTGCCAAAGAAGATTGGGGGACCGGTCCGCTCGCGCGCTGTTGGAGAAGTCCTTTCCA
>JADGNP010000298.1 GCA_017883425.1 Candidatus Sulfotelmatobacter sp.
TCCACTTCCTCGTGCAGCGTGATGCCTTCCTGCAGGTCCTTGAACTGCGCCGTACCGCCAATTTCCGTGAGGATGGCAAACGTGTACGGATCCCATTCGACGAGGGCCTGGCCGAGTTGTACCGGCCCGCCTTCAATGACCTTGACCTTGGCGCCATACACCACCGCATAGCGCTCGCGTTCGCGACCCTTTTCATCCACGACTGCGATCTAGCCCTGGCGATTCATCACCACCAGGTCGCCAGTCTTGGACTTCACGGTCTGCAAATTGATGAAGCGCACGGTTCCATTGCTCTTGGCATCGAGGCGTGACTGTTCCGAAACTCGCGACGCCGTACCTCCGATGTGGAAGGTACGCATGGTGAGCTGTGTTCCAGGTTCGCCAATGGACTGAGCCGCGATCACGCCGGTGGCCTCGCCGAGTTCGACCAGGCGCCCGGAAGCCAGATTGCGTCCGTAGCACATCACGCAAACGCCGCGCCTCGACTCGCAGGTGAGCACCGAGCGAATCTTCACCCGCTCGATACCGGCAGCCTGAATCGCGCCCGCCAGATCTTCGGTGATCTCCTGATTGATGTCGACCACGACCTGGGCTTCATAGTCTTTGATCTTCTCCAGCGACACGCGGCCCACGATACGGTCGCGTAGGGGCTCAATGATCTCGCCGGCTTCGACGATACCGGAGACGAAGATTCCGTCCACGGTGCCGCAGTCGTATTCGCTGATAATCACGTCCTGCGCGACGTCCACCAGACGCCGCGTCAGGTAACCCGAGTCGGCGGTCTTCAAAGCCGTATCGGCCAAACCCTTGCGGGCGCCGTGCGTCGAGATGAAGTATTCGAGCACCGTCAACCCTTCACGGAAGTTGGCCGTGATCGGTGTCTCGATAATTTCGCCCGTCGGTTTCGCCATCAGTCCGCGCATCCCGGAGAGCTGACGGATCTGCTGTTTCGATCCGCGAGCGCCGGAATCGGCCATGACGTAAATCGGGTTGAGCTGGCCTTCTTTATCCCGTCGCTGCATCTGGCCGAACATTTCATCGGCAACTTTTTCCGTAATGGCTGACCAGATTTCGATGACCTTGTTGTAGCGTTCGCCGTTGGTGATGGCACCGTCCAGGTATTGCTGTTGGACCGCGATCACCAATTTGTCGGCATCTTTCACCAGGGTCTTCTTGTTATCCGGAATGACCATGTCATCGATGCCGATCGACAACCCAGCGCGCGTGGCATATTTGAAGCCGAGCGACTTAATCTCGTCGAGCATCTTGACGGTAACTTCGAGGCCGAACCGCAGGTAGCAATAATTGACCAACTGGCCGATGCCCTTCTTCTTGAGCAGGCCGTTGATGTATGGCATAGCCACGTTGACCCCGGGCACAGTCTTGGGCAAATGATCGTTCAGAATGGCGCGGCCGACGGTGGTATTCAGGAACTCGCGCTTAACGTGCACGGGTTCGGTATGGTTCACGTCCTGATCGTCGTAGGCCTGCGTCAGGTCGATGACCTCGCCGGTATAGCGCAGGCGAATCGGAGTGAGCGTTTCCACCTCGCCCATTTCGAGCGCAATCACGACTTCGTCGATATTCGCGAACGAACGGCCTTCGCCCTTCGCACCCGGTTTCGCTTTCGTCAGATAGTAGAGACCGAGCACCATGTCCTGTGTGGGCACGGTGATGGGCTGGCCTGATGCCGGCGACAGGATGTTGTGCGAAGACAGCATCAGAACGCTGGCCTCCACCTGCGCCTCGGGCGAGAGCGGAATGTGCACCGCCATCTGGTCGCCGTCGAAGTCGGCGTTGAACGCCGTGCAGACCAGCGGGTGGATCTTGATCGCCTTGCCTTCCACCAGCACCGGCTCAAAAGCCTGAATGCCCAGGCGATGGAGCGTAGGAGCGCGGTTCAGCATGACCGGATGGTCCTTGATGACCTCTTCCAGAATGTCCCAGACGATCGGGTCCTGCTGCTCCACCATTTCTTTTGCCTGCTTGATGGTGGTGCAGTTTCCCGTCTGTTCCAGCCGATGGTAGATGAACGGCTTGAACAACTCGAGCGCCATCTTCTTCGGCAATCCGCACTGGTGCAGCTTGAGCTCGGGGCCAACCACAATCACCGAACGTCCGGAGTAGTCCACGCGCTTGCCGAGCAGGTTCTGGCGGAAGCGCCCCTGCTTGCCTTTCAGCGTGTCGGAGAGCGACTTCAGTGGCCGGTTGTTGGCGCCACGCAGAACGCGCCCGCGGCGTCCGTTGTCGAACAGAGCGTCGACCGCTTCCTGCAGCATGCGCTTCTCGTTGCGCACGATGACTTCGGGAGCATGCAGGTCCATCAGCTTCTTCAACCGGTTGTTCCGGTTGATGACGCGCCGGTAAAGATCGTTCAGATCGGAAGTGGCGAAGCGTCCGCCATCCAGAGGAACCAGCGGACGCAGCTCCGGTGGAATCACCGGCAGCACGTCCAGGATCATCCATTGCGGCTTGTTGCCGCTTCTGCGGAAAGCCTCAACCACTTTCAGCCGCTTGGCATACTTCAGGCGCTTCTGCAGCGAGGTCTCGTGCTTCATCTTCTCGCGCAGTTCGGCAGAAAGCGAATCGACTTCAATGCGCTTCAGAAGTTCCTTGATCGCTTCCGCGCCCATCATGGCTTTGAAGCCGGCGGGGCGATATTGCTGATCGAGTTCGCGGTACTTCGCTTCGTCCTTAATGACTTCGCGGTCTTTCACCGGAGAGTCGCCGGGATCGACGACTACATAGGCCTCGAAGTACAGAATGGCTTCCAGATCGCGCAGAGAAATGTCGAGCAGATGCCCGATGCGGCTGGGCAGGCCCTTGAAGAACCAGACGTGCGAACAGGGCGAAGCCAGCTCGATGTGCCCCAGGCGCTCGCGGCGGACTTTGGACAGCGTGACTTCCACGCCGCACTTGTCGCAGATGACCCCGCGATGCTTCATGCGCTTGTACTTGCCGCAGAGACATTCCCAGTCGGTGACCGGGCCGAAAATGCGCGCGCAGAACAAGCCATCGCGCTCCGGCTTGAAGGTGCGGTAGTTGATGGTTTCCGGCTTGGTCACTTCCCCATGCGACCAACTCCGGATCTTTTCCGGGGACGCCAGGCTGATGCGAATGGCATCGAAGTCAGCAACGGGATTTGCCATATCGAACGGGCTCGAACGAAACATGTTCCTCCGCTTTCCTACGGCTGTACGCCGCCGTACGCGGCTCTCAAGAACAGTCGCTAGTCGCTGGTCGTTAGTCGCTAGCGAAATCTCTAACCCGGAAGCTCAAGAGCAAAGACTTCGGGTCTATTCTTCGAAACTGAGTCGGCCTGCCAGCCGCGAACGACCAACGACTAGCGACCAACGACTAATCTGCTGCCACGGCCACCGGCTTCTTCTCCGTGATCTTGATCAACTCGACATCCAGGCAGAGCGCCTGCAATTCGCGAATCAGGACGTTGAACGACTCGGGCACGCCCGGCTCCATCGCGGCCTCGCCTTTGACGATGGCCTCGTAGATCTTGGTGCGGCCGTATACATCGTCCGACTTCGCGGTCAGCAGTTCCTGCAGGATGAACGCCGCGCCGTACGCTTCCAGAGCCCACACTTCCATTTCTCCGAAGCGTTGGCCTCCGAACTGCGCCTTGCCACCCAGCGGTTGCTGCGTGATGAGCGAGTACGGCCCGATGGAACGCGCGTGAATCTTGTCGTCCACCAGATGCGACAGCTTCAACATGTAGATGTAGCCCACCGTGACCGGCAGTTCGAACTTCTCGCCCGTCATGCCGTCGCGCAGGGTGGTCTTGCCCGAGGTAGGCAGGCCCGCACTCTGGAGCAACGCCTTGATTTCTGTTTCACGGGCGCCGTCGAATACGGCCGATCCCATGAACACGCCATTTTTAAGGGTCGGGGCCACCGCTTCGAGCTCATCTTCACTCATGTCGGCGATGGTGTCTGCCAGCACGGTGTCCTTAAACAAGGCTTTGAGATCGCGGCGGATGGCTTCTGCACGAGTGTTCTGCTTCAGCAACTCCGCGATCTTCAGACCCAGTTCATGACCGGCCCATCCGAGGTGGGTTTCCAGAATCTGTCCCACGTTCATACGACTGGGCACACCGAGCGGGTTCAGGACGATCTCGACCGGCGTTCCATCCTCGAGGTACGGCATGTCCTCTTCCGGCAGAATGCGCGCGATCACGCCTTTGTTCCCGTGCCGTCCGGCCATCTTGTCGCCGACGCTCAGCTTGCGCTTCATGGCGATGTACACCTTGACCAGCTTGATCACGCCCGGCGGCAGCTCATCGCCCTTGGTCAGCTTGTCTTTCTTTTCGTTGACGATCTTCTTGAGCACATCGATCTGGCGCGAGGTCATTTCCTCGATCTCGTCGATCTGCTCGTTCACCCGCGGATCCTTGTCGGCGTACTTGATCCTCTTCAAGTTGCGCGTCGAGATGCGCTCGATCGCATCGCGGTCCAGAATCGTGTCCTTGGTCAGCAACCGCTTGTTGGTGCGCTCGTCGTGCAGATCGGCTTGCACTTCCTTGCCCCCCAGCAGGCCTTCCAAACGCTTCAGGCGCTCATCGGTCAGAATCCGAATCTCGTCCGAAAGGTTCTTTTCGAGCTTCATGATCTGGTTGCCTTCGATCGTCTTGGCGCGCTCGTCCTTCTCCTGGCCTTTGCGCGAGAAGATCTTCACGTCCACCACGATGCCTTCGATTCCAGGCGGGCAGTAGAGCGAAGCGTCGCGCACGTCGCCGGCTTTTTCGCCGAAGATCGCGCGCAGCAGTTTCTCTTCCGGCGTCAGTTGCGTCTCACCCTTCGGCGTAACTTTGCCGACGATGATGTCACCCTGCTTGATGCCGGCGCCGATGCGGATCACGCCCGCTTCGTCCAGATTTCGCAGCGTGGATTCACTCACGTTCGGGATGTCGCGCGTCACTTCCTCGGGACCCAGCTTCGTGTCGCGGGCTTCGAGTTCGAATTCTTCGATGTGAACGGAAGTGTAGTAATCCTCCTTCACCATCTTTTCCGAAACCAGGATCGCGTCTTCGAAGTTGTAACCGCGCCACGGCATGAACGCGACCAGAACGTTGCGTCCCAGCGCCAACTCGCCAAAGTCGGTGCACGGACCGTCGGCAATCACTTGCCCCTTCACCACCCGCTGGCCTTTCTTCACGATCGGCTTCTGGTTGATGCAGGTGTTCTGGTTCGAGCGCTTGAACTTGGTGAGCTGGTAAATGTCGCTGCCCACTTCGCGCGAAAGCTGCATCGGATGATGCTCGCCCTCGACCCGAACGATGATGCGCTCGGAATCGACCGAATCGATAATTCCGTTACGGCGTGCCAGCACGACCGCGCCCGAATCGCGCGCGGTAACGCCTTCCATTCCGGTCCCCACAATCGGAGCCTGCGCCCGCAGCAGTGGCACCGACTGACGCTGCATGTTTGCGCCCATCAGCGCGCGGTTAGCGTCGTCGTGCTCCAGGAACGGCACCAGCGAGGCGGCCACCGAAACCAGTTGCTTCGGGCTGACGTCCACGTAGTCCACTTCGTCGCGGTGCACCAGAACGAAGTTGCCCGCCTTGCGCGCGTTGACCAACTCGCCGGCGATGCGGCCCTTTTCGTCCAGTTCGATGTTGGCCTGAGCAATGGTGTGCCGGTCTTCTTCCCACGCGGAGAGATAGAACGAAAACGGCTCGACCTCGACCGGCTTCTTGCGCCGTTCCTTCAGGTCCGCGTTGACCTTTTCCATCTCGCTTTTCTCGGCATAGTCGCCGACTTTGTAGCTGCTGTCACCGGCATTGACGACGATGACGTAGTCCACCACGCGCGCGCCCTTCACCTTGCGGTACGGCGACTCGATGAACCCGTAGTCGTTAATGCGCGCAAAGCAGCTCAACGACGAGATCAGTCCGATGTTCGGACCTTCCGGCGTTTCAATCGGGCAGATGCGTCCGTAGTGCGTCGGGTGGACGTCGCGAACTTCAAATCCAGCGCGTTCGCGCGACAACCCGCCCGGCCCCAGGGCCGACAGACGGCGCTTGTGCGTGATTTCCGACAGCGGATTCGTCTGATCCATGAACTGCGAGAGCTGCGAGGATCCGAAGAACTCGCGAATCGCAGCCATCACCGGCTTGGCGTTGACCAGGTCGTGCGGCATGGCCGTCGACATCTCCTGGTACACGCTCATCTTTTCCTTGATCGCGCGTTCCATGCGGACCAGGCCGATGCGGAACTGGTTTTCCAGCAGCTCGCCAACCGCTCGCACGCGGCGATTGCCCAGGTGATCGATGTCGTCCACCGCGCCGATGTTCTTGCGCAGCTTGAGCAGGTACTTGATCGTCGCGTAAAAGTCGTTGGGATCAAGCGTGCGCTGCTCCAGGCTCGTCGCTTCCTGGTTTTCGAACAGCTTGATGTTGAACTTCAAGCGGCCCACGCGAGAGAAGTCATACTTCCGCGGATCGAAGAACATGCCCTGGAACAACGCCGTCGCCGTATCCAGCGTCGGCGGATCGCCCGGACGCAGCTTGCGATAAATCTCGATCAGAGCTTCCGATGGAGAGGCAACCGAATCGCGGCGCAGCGTCTGGCTGATCACCGTGCCCACGTCGTCGCGCTCCGGGAAGAACACGCTCAGCTCGATCACGCCCGATTCCAGGATCTTTGCCACCTTGTCGGCCGTGATTTCCGAGTTGGCCTCGAGCAGCACTTCGCCGGTCGTGGTGTCGACGATGTCGCTGGCCGCCCACGCCCCTTCGAGATCGGTCGTGTCCACTTCGATTTCAGTGACCTTCGCCTTCTGAATTTCCTTCAGCGTCGCGGGACTGATCTTGCGGCCGGAGTGCGCCACTTCCTCGCCCGACTTCGACTTGATGCTGTGCGCCAGCTTCATGCCCAGCAGATTCGTGGGCTTTTCGCTCGCCGGATCCAGCGTCCAGAACAGCTTCTTGTCGCGGACAATCAGG
>JADGNP010000028.1 GCA_017883425.1 Candidatus Sulfotelmatobacter sp.
CCGCATTGTACGATGGACGTGACAATTCCGGCGCTGCGAAAGACAATAGCTGCGATGACCAAGACGCCCGAGGAGTGGCTCCACGAAGTTTCCCCGGAAAAGCCGCGGGGAATCTTCAAGTTGTTTCTCGGCTACGCTCCGGGAGTGGGCAAGACGTACAACATGCTGAGCGAGGCCATCCGGCGTGCCAGCCGCGGGGAAGATGTCGCCGTGGGCGTGGTGGAGAGCCACGGTCGCAAGGCCACCGCGGAACTGGCTGCCAAACTCGACCGCATCCCTCCTCGAAAGCTCGAGTACAAGGGCACCACTTTTGAAGAGATGGACGTGGACGCCATTCTTGCCCGCAAACCGGCTGTGGTTGTGGTTGACGAGCTGGCCCACACCAACATCGAGGGCAGCAAACACCCCAAGCGCTACGAAGACGTCATGGAACTGCTGGAGGCCAAAATCGATGTGCTCTCCACCATGAACGTACAGCACGTGGAGAGCGTCGGCCCCACCATTCAGCAAATCACGGGAGTGCAGGTTCGAGAAACCGTCCCGGACTGGGTGATGCAGCGTGTGGACGAAATCGTCCTTGCGGACCTGACGCCGCAGGCCCTGCAGAAGCGCATGGAGCGCGGCGACATTTATCCCGTAGACCGGGCGCAGCGGGCGCTCTCGCATTTCTTCCGGCCGGGAAACCTGATCGCATTGCGCGAACTGGCGCTCCGGCAGGTCACGGGAGTCGTCGACCGCAGTCTCGATGCATTTCTGGACAAGGATGGAACGCAGCCGGCGCACACGGTGCGCGAGCGCATCGGAGTCTGTGTCAGTTCGAATCCAGCGGCGCAATATCTGATCGCGCGGGGCTCACGCATGGCCCAGGCCATGGGTGGCGAATTCTACGTGTTCTACGTCGATGTCGGGCGCGATACGCGTCCGGAGGATCAGAAGACTCTGGCGGAGAACATCCGATTTGCGGAGAATCTGGGCGCCCATGTGGTGCGCGGTTCCGGTGGAAGCATCGCCGATGGCGTCGCTCAACTGGTGCGCGAGCATCACATCACGCAAGTCATTTTCGGGCGGTCCGCGCGCACCGGCTGGCAGCGATACCTTTACTTATCCGCCATCCAGCGGTTTCTGCGCGACTCGCCTTCGGTCGATGTCCACATTGTGACGCAGGAGGCCCGCTGATGGCGGACCGGCCGCACATTCTCGTGGTGGATGACGAACCGCAGATCACGCGTGTGCTGCGCACCAGTCTTTCGGCGCAAGGCTATGACATCCGCATCGCCAACAGCGGGGAAATGGCGTTGGAGATTATGAAGGACTGGTCGCCCAACCTGATCATCACGGATCTGTCGATGCCGTCGATCGATGGCATCCAGCTTTGCCGCAAGGTTCGCGCCGTTTCGCAGGTTCCCATCGTCGTGCTTTCGGTGCGCGACAAAGAGCAACAGAAGGTGGAGGCGCTCGATGCCGGCGCCGACGACTATGTCACCAAGCCGTTCGGTATGAACGAACTGCTGGCGAGGGTACGGGCCAATCTTCGCCGTGTCCCTGCGGAGAGCGAGCCTGAGGACGCCGTGATCGAGATTGGCGATTTTCGCATCGACACAGGCGCCCACAAAGTGACCCTCCGCCGCGGCGAAGTGCGGCTCACTCCGAAGGAATTCGATCTGCTCGTTTTTCTGGCGCGCCGTCCGGGCAAGGTGGTGAACCACCGTACTCTGCTAGGCGCGATCTGGGGCGGGCAGAGTACCGAGCAGGTGGAATATCTCCGCGTCTTCGTCGGCCAGTTGCGCAAGAAGCTGGAACCAGACGCCTCCTCGCCGCGCTATATCGTCACCGAGCCCTGGGTGGGATACCGATTCGAACCCGGGGAGTAGCCCTTCGCCTCCGCACAAACCGAAGCTGCCTGTCTTCTTACGAACATTCTACGAACCCTTTATTCAATCCTTACGCCCTTTGTCATCAAATCCATCGTGGGCGGAAGAGATAGATGTAGTCCTGTTGCCCGCGAATGGGAAACGTGCTGCTTCTGCTGTTGGGAATTTTCATCAAGCTGCGAAACAAACAGAGTGCAACACCTGCTCCGCAGAGTCCCAGTCGAACGCCGCAGCAGTTTGCCGAATCACAGAAAGGGTAGGACCTCATGTCGACGATTCAGGGTGTCTCTGCAGAAGAACTGGCGAAGCTTTTTCATCACTATCGGGAAGCTTTGGCGCATGGCGGCAACGGTAACGAAATCAAGGGAGAATCGTCTTCCTGGAATCGCGCTCCACAGGACGAACGCAAATTAATGGTGGCGGCAGCACGTTTGGCTCTGCTCGAATTAGCGAACACGCCCGCTCCTAGTCCTAGCCGTAAGTACTATGCCATGCCAGGCGAGGCCGAGTGGGGCTGCTGACCGATCGTTCGTCAGCAGCGCACTGTGGGAATTAGATCGGACAACTTCCTTACGAATTCTTTACGAACTCTTGATCCCGCTTTTACGCGCGACATTGTCCAATCATGTCAGAGCTTCCCGCGACAGTTTGCCAGGAGACTTATGAAGCTTGCCATTGCAATTTTGTGCATCGGCGCAGAGACGTTTCTTGTGTACGTCCTGATGGCCTTGGTAAGGGAAGGTCTAAGTTCGTCGCGAAAATGTTTTGAGGTCTACTTTGCGAGATTCAATCCAAGTCGGCCACGAGGAGAACTGATACGAATGATTCGCGAAGATCAAGGAACCAACTCTCGGATAGAAGTGGGCAGACGGATCGCCCTTATTGCGCTGCTGGCTGTAGGGCTGGTGTTACCGCTTCATGGTCAACAAGTGAAGAGCGGCCCAGCAAATGAACCGGCACCTTCGTCTGAGGCGGTCGAGACCAACCCGCAGGCAGTGCCGGACTCGGTGCTGAAAGAGTTGGATGCCATGAAAAGACGCATCGAGCAGCTTGAAGCGGAACTCGGGCGGCGGGCCGAAGCTGGTGACGCCGGTGCGGTAACCGAGAAAGTGATAGTTCCGGCGAGAGCAGTGACGGCGGCGGATCCACACGGTCCGGACGCATTGTTGACTCCGCCGGTGCCGCCGCAACCGGAGTCACCTGCAAAAGAGCCCTTCGCATTTGCCGACTGGACCTGGCTGAACGGCAATCCGCGGACGAAAGAGGCCGCCTTCGATTCGAAGTTCTTTACGCCGGAAATCCGCGCTGACGTTGAGTATACGTATGACTTCAATCATCCCAAGGATGACACGATCGGCGGATCGAGCGAGATTTTCCGCTCTAATGAAGTGGGTATTACCCAACTCGGTGTGGGTGGCGACTTTCACTATGATCACGTTCGCGCGCGCCTTATGACGCAGTTTGGCATGTACTCGCAGACAACTCCGCGGAATGATGCCAGCTATTCGCGTGGACAATGGAATCTGGCGGATGCCTACCGCTATGTTTCCGAAGCTTACGGCGGCTATCACTGGGACGCGCTCCATGGCATCAACGTCGACGCCGGCATTTTTATGTCGTACGTCGGATTGTTCAGCTACTACAACTTCGACAATTGGGCCTACCAGCCTTCTTTCGTCTCCTCGAATACGCCATGGTTCTTTACCGGCATGCGGATCCAGGTGTTTCCCACCGAAAAGCTGAAGATTGAGCCGTGGATTATCAACGGCTGGCAATCCTACGCGCGATTTAATGGCCGACTTGGGCTGGGCGGGCAGATACTGTATCGTCCGACGGGCTGGATTTCAATTACTTCCAACAATTATGGACTGGGTGCCGATGCGCTCGGAATCCCGAACCGCACGCGCTTGCATACTGACAACAGCATCGAGGTGAAGTATTACGACCATCCAGAGAGGTTTCTGGACAAGATGGCGTTTTCGGTAACCGCGGATGCAGGATGTGAAAGCGGTGGCGGAGTGAGTTGCACGGGCAATCGCAAGAATGCCCAAAGCCAGATCGTCGCCTACAAGCAGAGCTTCCTCGGGTACATGGTGTATAACCGCTGGTGGTTTCACAAAGACCGCCACGCCATGACAGTCGGCGGCGGCAAGATCAACAATCCTGGCCGCTACATTGTGCTGCTGCCTCCCATCGACGGCGCGACGGCCACATCTGGCACGCCGTACTTCACCGAGAATCCCGGTGATCCGTTCAAGGCCTGGGATATTTCCGGTACCTACGATTACATGCCCAGTCAGTACATCACTTTTCGATGGGAGTTCAACCACCGCCACGCCAACGTGCCATACTGGTCGGGCCCGGGCGGAATCACGCCTCCCGGAGGAAACAATGGCAACCCGGCTGCGACGATCCCGGGCTGGCAACCCGATCTGCGCAACACTGAGGACCGCGCCACCATGGCGATTCTGGTGAAGTTCTAGATTTGGAGGACATTGTGCAAGACCTTCTTTGGATTGTTGTCACAATTGCGTTCTTCGCAGTGTCGATTGGCTACGTGCGTTTCTGCGATCGCATGAAGTAGGAGGATGTCATGGACATACAGTCTCTCATCATGCTCATCATCAGCGCGGCGGTGGCCGTGTATTTGTTCTACGCGCTGTTGCGTCCGGAGAAATTCTGAAATGACCCTCAATGGCTGGCTGCAGATCCTCGTATTCCTGGGACTGATCTTCGCCGTTACCAAGCCCCTCGGCGTTTTCATGACGCGCGTGTTTGCCCGGGAGCGGACATTCCTGGACCCCGTGCTGCGGCCCATCGAGCGCCTGCTCTATCGCGTGACCGGCGTTGATGAATCGCACGAGATGCGCTGGACCGAGTACGCGACCACCATGCTGCTGTTCAGCGCGGTGTCGATGCTGGTCCTCTATCTGATCCAGCGGCTTCAGGGGATGTTGCCTTTCAATCCGCAGCACCTCGGGGCAGTGACGCCCGAGCATCTGGCTTTCAACACCGCCGCTTCGTTCACCACCAACACCAACTGGCAGGCCTATTCCGGCGAGACGACCATGAGCTACTTCACGCAAATGGCCGGCCTCGCGTTTCACAACTTTGCCTCGGCGGCGACCGGCATCGTGCTGGCGATCGCCTTCATTCGCGGGATTGCGCGCCGGCAGATGAATACCCTGGGGAATTTCTGGGTCGACTTCGTGCGCTGCTGCTTGTGGGTGCTGCTGCCATTCTGCATTGTGGGATCTCTGTTCCTGGTTTCGCAGGGAGTAGTGCAGAACCTGAAGCCCTACGACACCGTGAAACTGGTCGAGCCGCAACAGGTGCAACGGGTGGGTGCTGACGGCAAACCCGTGGTGGATGCCAGCGGCAAACCGGTCATGGACACCGTCACGACGCAGACCATCGCGCAAGGCCCAGTGGCTTCGCAGGAGATCATCAAGGAATACGGCACGAACGGGGGCGGATTCTTTAACGCCAATAGCGCACACCCGTTTGAGAATCCCACGCCCCTGACGAATCTGTTCGAAATGTTTTCGATTTTCGCTATCGGTGCCGGTCTCACGTACACGCTCGGGCGTATGACGGGCTCTCCCGCTCACGGATGGGCGGTCTGGGCGGCGATGGCAATCCTGTTTCTCGCCGGCGTGACCACCGCCTACTGGGCGGAGGCGCAAGGTAATCCGCTCTACCCCTCCACGATCGCGCAGCGCGCTACGAACCTGCAGCCGGGCGGCAACATGGAGGGCAAGGAAGTTCGCTTCGGCATCGCCAACTCGGCGCTGTTTGCCACGGTAACGACCGATGCAAGTTGCGGCGCCATCAACGGCTGGCATGATTCCTTTACGCCGTTGGGCGGCATGGTCCCGCTTGTGAACATCATGCTGAGCGAAGTCATCTTTGGCGGGGTTGGATCGGGGATGTACGGCATTCTGGTCTACATCGTACTGGCCGTGTTCATCGCCGGACTGATGGTCGGCCGCACGCCGGAATATTTGGGCAAGAAGATCGAGGCCTACGACGTCAAGATGGCGATGCTGGTCTCGCTGGTGTTCCCGCTGATCATTCTTACGCTCACCGGAATCTCGGTGGTCAAGGGCTTCGGGACCGCCGGCATTTCGAATCCCGGGCCGCACGGCCTGAGCCAGATTCTCTACGCTTTTACGTCGTCCGCCGGAAATAATGGCTCCGCCTTCGGAGGGCTCACGGTCAACACGCCCTGGTATGACACGGCCACGGGTATCACCACGCTGGTGGGCCGCTTTTTCATGATCATTCCGATGCTGGCCATAGCCGGCAACCTTGCGCAGAAGAAATACGTGCCACCGTCGGTCGGCACATTTCCGGTCACGACGCCGCTGTTCACGCTGCTGCTGATCAGCGTCATCCTGATCCTCGGCGCATTGACGTTCTTCCCGGCTCTGAGTCTGGGGCCGATTCTTGAGCACCTTCTCATGCACGTTGGAAAGACTTTCTAGGAACCTATGGCCAGCCATCACAAATCGGTTTGGGATGTGAATCTCGTTCGCAGCGCCGCCTGGAGCTCGCTGCTCAAGCTGAACCCGCGCAATATGATGGGGAATCCCGTCATGTTCGTGGTCGAGATCGGCAGCTTGATCACGACCGTCCTTTTGATTCTCCGTCCGCACGAGGCGTTCCGCTTCAACCTCCAGATCACCTTGTGGCTGTGGTTCACGGTATTGTTTGCCAATTTCGCCGAAGCCATGGCCGAAGGGCGCGGCAAGGCGCAGGCGGAAACGCTGCGGCGAGCGCGCTCGGAAACTATTGCCAAGCGCATTGTCTCCGACGGCAAGATCGAAGAAATTCCGAGCGCGAAGCTGCGCGTCGGCGATCTGGTTTCCGTCGTCGCCGGGGAATTGATTCCTGGGGACGGAGAGATCGTCGAGGGAGTGGCGTCGGTCGACGAATCGGCCATCACCGGCGAGTCGGCACCGGTGATTCGCGAAGCAGGTGGCGACCGCTCGGCGGTCACGGGGGGCACGCGCGTTCTCAGCGATTACATCAAGGTGAAAATTACCTCGAACCCGGGTGAGACTTTTCTCGACCGCATGATCGCGCTGGTGGAAGGGGCGGCGCGCCAGAAGACCCCCAACGAAATCGCCCTGAACATCCTGCTCGCGGGACTGACGATCATCTTCTTGCTGGCCGTAGTCACGCTGCAGCCGTTTGCCATCTATTCCGGATCGCCCCAGACCGTGTTCGTGCTGGTTTCGCTGCTGGTGTGCCTCATTCCTACCACCATTGGCGGGTTGTTATCGGCTATTGGCATTGCCGGCATGGACCGACTGGTGCAGCACAATGTGCTCGCGATGTCGGGACGCGCGGTCGAGGCGGCGGGAGACGTGAACACGCTGCTGCTCGACAAAACCGGCACGATTACTTTCGGCAACCGGCAGGCCACCGAGTTTCTGCCCGCCCCGGGAGTGAGCGAAGCCGACATGGCTGACGCCGCGCAACTCTCTTCGCTGGCCGACGAGACTCCGGAGGGCCGCTCCATCGTCGTGCTAGCCAAGGAGAAGTACAAACTCCGAGGGCGTGAGTTCGCCACCCACGAAGCAGAATTCATCCCATTCACCGCGCAGACGCGCATGTCTGGAGTCAATCTGGACGGCCGGCAGATCCGCAAAGGCGCTGCCGACTCCATCGCGCGTCATCTCGAGCAGAACAATGGGGTCATGCCCCAGGAAGTGCGCGCCGCGGTCGAGCGCATCGCCTCTTCTGGCGGCACACCTCTCGTGGTCTCGGAGAACCGGCGGGCCATGGGCGTCATTCACCTGAAAGACGTGGTCAAGGGAGGAATCCGCGACCGCTTCGCGCAGTTGCGCGCCATGGGCATTCGCACCGTGATGATCACTGGCGACAATCCGCTGACCGCCGCTGCCATTGCGCGCGAGGCGGGCGTCGACGACTTTCTGGCACAGGCTACGCCCGAGGACAAACTGAAGCTCATCCGCAGCGAGCAGGCGGGCGGCAAGCTCGTCGCCATGACGGGGGACGGTACCAATGATGCGCCCGCACTGGCGCAGGCCGACGTGGGCGTCGCCATGAACACCGGCACGCAAGCCGCCAAGGAAGCCGGGAACATGGTCGATCTCGACTCCAATCCCACCAAGCTCATCGAGGTCGTGGAAATCGGAAAGCAATTGCTGATGACGCGGGGCGCTCTCACGACTTTCTCGATCGCCAACGACGTCGCCAAGTATTTCGCGATCATCCCGGCGATGTTTGCCGTCACCTTCCCGGTGCTCAACGCGCTGAACATCATGCATCTCAAGACGCCGGAGTCGGCGGTGCTCTCCGCGGTGATCTTCAATGCGCTGATCATCATCGCGCTCATTCCGTTGGCGCTGCGAGGCGTGAAATACCGCGCGATGAATGCCGAGGCCTTGCTGCGCCGCAACCTCTTTATCTATGGAGTGGGGGGATTGATCGCGCCCTTCGTGGGCATCAAGCTCATCGACATGCTCATCACGGCGGCCCATCTGGCCTGAGGATTCCAATGAAAAAGCATCTGATCACCGCATTCCTGATGACCATCGCCACGACGATTCTGCTGGGCGTACTCTATCCGCTGCTGATCACCGCGCTGGCGCAGGTTCTGTTCAAAGACAAGGCGAACGGCCAGATTCGTTATCGCAAGGGAGAGGCCATCGGTTCGCGGATCATTGGCCAGCCTTTCATCTCTGCGAAGTACTTCCACTCGCGGCCCTCGGCTGCCGGCAACGGATACGACGCCGCCAACTCCGCAGGCACGAACCTCGCTCCCACCAACCAGAAACTGATCGACCGCATTCAGGCTGACGCGAAAAGCCTGCACGAGGAAAATCCCTCCCAACTCGTTCCAGTGGATCTCATCACTACGTCCGCTTCGGGCCTGGATCCCGACGTCTCCCCGGCGGCTGCGGAGTTTCAGGTCCCGCGCATCGCCCGTGAGCGCAGCATTCCTGAATCCACGGTCCGCGACCTGGTTCAGAAGCATACGTATCAACGGGACTTGGGGCTGCTTGGCGAACCGCGGGTGAACGTCCTGGAACTCAATCTCGCTCTGGACGATCTGGCGGTAAAGCCCTGAACGATTGGCCGCAATTGCCTTCCGGCGCACTCAATCCCGAGGCTCACACCAGGTTTGTGTTGGTAAAATGACGTGAGATAATGGGGCAAATTCGCATTGGCCCCGTAGCTCAGATGGATAGAGCAGCGGTTTCCTAAACCGAAGGTCGGCAGTTCGACTCTGCCCGGGGCCACCATTCCATCAGCCGATCTTCCGGTTTTCGCGGCACCCCAATCTCTGTGAGGCCCTGATTCAAGCTTGCGGTCCTGCTCCTTATGATGGGTCCCCCCTGCAGCTGGACGAGCCCTTCCCAAGAGGTCGGGAAAGGGTGTGACGACAGTCACATGGCGTCGTGACAGGGGTTGCTGACCGCATCCCCCCTTGGAGTTCTACTTTGGAACGAGGATCAGCAGCGTGCCCCCGGTACACCAGACCACCAACACCCTCGACGTTCTTCTGACCCGCCTGCACGAATCCCACGAGGTCTCAGTTTACGAAGCCATCGAGCGGCTGGTGCAGGCTGGAGAAGCGGTTGGGATCGACGCACATAACCTCGTGCGAATGCTCGACCGGGGCATCACTTTGGAAGAGTTGCTCGAGTTTATTGAATCGCAAATGGAATGTTCGCAGACCGCAGAGGTATCGGCGGCAGAGCGTAAGAGAGCGGCGTGATTCCTGCATCGTGAGGCAGTCATGAATTTCATCGAATGGTCCAAATCCAGCGTTGACTACGGCCAGAGACTCGTAGATTCCGCAATCGACGGAGCGCGCGAGGGGGAAGACGAATTTCTCAAGGAGGAAGCGCTGGCGCCCTATCTCAGTGAATCGGCCCGGCACGCGTTGGGACCGGCCGTGGTGGGAGCGTTTCTGGGCGCGTTGGGCGGAAGTTTCGGAAACGGGAGGCGGTCAACCGGAAGAGCGGTCGCCTACGGCTTGCTCGGCGGAGCCATCGGGTTTGGCGCAGGCCTGATTTGGGATAACCGGCAGTTCAGTGCAAGCGTCGCCTCCAGCGCCTGGAAAAGCATCAACCGGACCCGAGATGAGCACTGGTTTGAGAAGAATCCGATCGACTACGCATAGAAGAAGGGGATACAAGCCCCTCAAGTACGAAACCCGTGCCACGGGCTGAACCGAAAAAAGCTCTGGCTCAGTCGTTGCACAGGCAATCTCAATAAGTCAGGGTGTAGACCGTGGTAGGTATCTACTCACCCGCACAAATCGCAGACTGGTTGCTTCCTGGCCGGAACTTGTTTCTGGCCATTCATGTCCTGGGAGTCGCCTGTTTTGTTTACATTGTGTCGAAGCGCCTGGTACCGCTGGTTCGAGCCGAAAGCGATCCCCGTTTTGATCGGCCCTTAGCTCGCGTTGGAAGAGTTCTGAAGTTCTGGCTGGGGCAGTGGAAGCATCCGCGCTACCGGTTCGCAGGAACCCTCCACATTCTTATCTTCGCGGGATTCATTCTTCTGGCGGCCCGTGCCTTCTCGGTGCTGATCGTCGGAGTTTCTGAAAACTTCGTGATGCCGGGACTTTCCGGGAGCGCCGGGCACATCTACGAGACGCTTACCGACTATGCCGCAACCGTCGTCTTCTTGTGCATGGTGGTGGCCGCGGCGCGCCGTCTCATTTTCAAGCCAGCCCGTTACGCGGTACCCGCAAGGTACGGGAAAGCGCACACCGCCGACGCCATTTTTCTCCTGGGGCTCATTGCGCTACTGATGGTGGCCGACAGCCTCTTTTCGGCCAGCCGTTTCGCCGGCCACGCCCAGCAAGGACAACCGGTTGAGTCTCTGGCCTTCCTATCACTGCCGTGGATGTTGCAGGCGCTCCTCAGCTCGATGCCCTTGGCGACACTCTGGGGCCTCAACGTGGGGGCCTATCTCGTCCACGAGATCACGTTTTATTTCTTGCTGTGCTACCGCCCCTTCGGAATTCAGTTCCACGTGGAAACGTCGCTGTTCAGCGTTTACTTCTCCAAGCTGGAGCGGGGGACTCTAAAGCCGGTGCGATGGGATGTCCCCGACGAGCATCTGGATCAGGTGAAATCCTTCGGCGTGAAGACGTTCGAAGACTTCACCTGGAAGCACATGCTCGATTTCTATTCCTGCGCCGACTGCGGGCGCTGCGCCGACAATTGCCCCGCCAATGCGGTCGGGCGGCCGCTGGCGCCGCGATTTATCAGCATCAAGGCCAGAGACTACGTGTTCCAGCATTACCCGGTGCTCGGCAAGCCGAACAATAGCAAGCCGCTGATCGGCAACATTTATTCCGAGGACGAAATCTGGTCCTGTACGACCTGCGGCGCGTGCGAAGAGGAATGCCCGCTGATGGTCGAGTACATCGACAAGATCGTCGACCTGCGCCGCGGAATGATCGACGACGGAAAAGTACCGCAGTCTCTGCAAAAGCCGCTGAAAGCTCTAGAGAGTCGCGGCAACCCCTACGGCAAGATGGAGAAGAAAAGGGCCGACTGGGCAAAGACGCCTGAGTCCCAACTGACCGGCAAGGTCAAAGTGCTCGACGGCAAGAACGGCGCCGACACGCTGTATTTCGTCGACAGCATCACTTCCTACGACGACCGCATGCAGTCGATCGGGCGAGCCACCGCGCGAATTCTCAACCATCTCGGGAAGAACTTCGGCATTCTGGGCGCCGCCGAAAAAGACAGCGGCCACGAAGTCCGCCGCTTCGGCGAAGAGATGTTGTTCATGGCCTTGCGCGATCACAACACCGAGGCCATCAAAGAGTCAGGAGTGCAACGAATCGTCACCGCCGACCCGCATGCCTACAACGCTCTCAAGCACGACTATAAGGATGTTCCCCCCGTCGAGCACATCAGCCAGGTACTCGCCCGTGAGGCGAGAGCCGGCAACCTCCAATTCAAGCCAGTCGAGAGCGAAGACCGCGTGTACACCTACCACGACCCGTGTTATCTGGGCCGCCACAACCAGGTCTACGACGATCCGCGCGATGTGATCGACTCGATTCCAGGATTGAACCGAGTCGAGATGCAGCGCTCGCGCGACCGGTCGTTCTGCTGCGGGGGCGGCGGACTCATGCTTTTCTACGAACCCAAAGAAGAGCAGAGGATGGGCGTGGTCCGAGTGCGCATGGCCGCGGACGCCGGGGCGAACGTGATCGTGACCGCGTGCCCGTTCTGCATGGTGAACATTGAAGATGCCATCAAGGTGGCGGGCATGGAAGGCAAGATGTCGGTGCTGGACCTGACTGAACTGGTCGACCAGCACCTGGTTCGCGAAGGCGCCGAGGAAACAGAGAAGTTGGAAACTGCAACTTGCGGAGGTTAACGTGGAAATTCTGGTTTGTGCACGAAGAGTGCCGGATACATCGGAAAACGAGATCGAACTCAATGCCGCTGGCAACGACATTGAACGCGAAGAACTCGTGTACTCGGTGAACGAGGCGGATAACTATGCGGTCGAGGAAGCCTTGCAGATTCGCGACCGCGTCGGCGGCAACGTCACTGTCGTCACGATTGACGGCGAAGATGGCGAAGAAATACTGCGCCGGGAACTGGCGATGGGCGCGAACCATGCGGCGCTCGTCTCAGACGATGCCTTCAGCGGATCCGACGGCAAGGGCGTCGCAACCATTCTCAAGGCTTTTGTCGAGAAAGGTCACTACGACCTGATTCTGACCGGGGTCCAGGCCGACGACGGCGCCGCCCAGGTGGGTGGAATGCTGGCCGCAATGCTCGACTATCCCTATGCCTCCCTGGTGAATTCGATCACGGTGGAAGACGGGAAGCTGAAAGTCAGCCGTGAAATCGAAGGCGGCAACCGCGAGATGAATGAAATCGACCTGCCCTGCGTCCTCTCCATTCAGACCGGCATTAACGAGCCGCGTTATGTCGGGATGCGAGGCATCCGGCAGGTGGCATCCGTGCCCATCCCCACCTTGGCAGCGTCCGACCTGGGCGTCGACCAAGGCGCGGTCGGTGAAGGGCCCGCGAAGGTCAAGCGGTTGGACTATTTCGTTCCCGCATTAAGCAAGGGAGCCGAGATGCTCCACGGCAGCAGGGAAGAGAACGCCGACAGAGTTCTTGAGTTGGTAGCAGCGAAGGGAGGGCTGAAATAATGCCTCGCATTTTTGCGTATATCGTGCACAGAGCTGGCGTCGCCGATGATTCCGCGGCCGAACTGGTGGCAGCCGCAAAAAAGATCGATGCCACAGCAGTCCCTACCGCGATTCTCACCGGTTGGGGGCCGGAGCTCGATGCCGCGTGCAGTTCGGTCACCTCCTCCTTCGGCGAGATTTGGAAAATCGCAAACCAAGCCCTTGCGTACCCCAACGCTGAATTAGTCCGGCAAGCGTTGGTGCGAGTTCTGCCGCCCGGCAGCATTGTGCTCGTCCCTCATGATCACTTTGGAATCGATCTGTCGCCGGGTTTGTCCATCAAACTGAACTCCGCGTTTGCCTCTGATGTCCTGGCGGTCGACGGGGTGGAAGGGAGCTCCCTCAAACTCGTTCGTCAGGAGCTCGGCGGTCAAGTTAGCACCCACGTGCGCTGTGACATTTCCTCCGGCGCGGTGATCAACATTCGTCCCGGCGCATTTAAGCCCGGGCCGAGCATTGTTGCCTCGGGCATAATCACCGACAAGTCATCCGAAGTTGGTGCCCCGACAGCGCGACGCCGTTATCTCGAGACCATCGTTGCCGAGGCCGGCGACGTGGACATCACCAAGCACAGTGTGCTGGTTTCCATCGGGCGGGGCATCCAGGAAAAGGACAACGTAGCGCTTGCCGAAGCACTCGCTGAGGTGCTGGGTGCAGCCGTGAGTTGCTCGCGGCCCGTGGTCGATGCCAAGTGGATGGAGAAGTCCCGGCAGGTTGGTTCGTCCGGGAAGACCGTGAAGCCCAAGGTCTACCTGGCATGCGGCATCAGCGGCGCGTTCCAGCACCTCGCCGGCATTAAAGGAAGTCCCTTCCTCATCGCCATTAACAAAAATCCCAAGGCCCCGATCTTTCAGGTGGCCGACGTCGGAATCGTGGACGATCTCCTCGAGTTCCTTCCCGAACTGACCAACAAAGCCCGTGAACTCCGCGGCGTTGCCGCAAAGTGAGGTTGAGCTGATGCTTGCACACAAGACACTGAAACTGAGCGTGAAGTCTCTCAAAGAGTTTGCCAAGAAACGCCTGCCCGACGACGTCCTGATCGATCTCGATGAGCGTGACGAATGCCCGATCGAGATCGTCCGCGACATGTGCAGCCCAGACAAGCTGGGTATCCAACTTCTGTTCATTCCCGAAGAGTTCGGAGGCATGGGCGGAGGCACGTTCGACGTCTACTGCATTTGCGAGGAGATGGCGCGCATCGATCTCGGGATCGCGACTTCTGTGCTGGCAACTTTTCTGGGCAGCGATCCGATCACGGTAGGTGCCACACCGGAGCAAAAGAAGCTCTGGTTGGGTCGCATCGCGGATGAAGGATTGTTGTTCGCCTATGGCGCCACGGAACCGGAGGCGGGCAGCGATCTGGGCGCCCTTCGCACCACGGCGGACCCGGTCCTGAAAGACGGACGTGTCGTCGGCTACAAGATCAATGGCAACAAGCAATGGATCAGCAACGGCGGAGTAGCCGGTGCCTACACGGTTCTGGCCAGCACACCGGCCGGGCCGACTTGGTTCATCGTCGAGAAAGATGCGAAGGGATTCACCCACGACGAACCGGAAGACAAGCACGGCATTCGTCTCAGCAACACCGCAGCACTCGCCTTCAACGACGTCTATGTCGACGCCGACCGGTTGATTGGTGGCGTCGAAGGTCAGGGCCTCAACCAGGCGCAAGCCGTGTTCGGCTACACGCGGCTGATGGTGGCGGCGTTTGGCCTTGGGGCGGGATGGGCGGCCCTGGATCGGGCGATTCCGTACTCTACCAAGCGCATTCAGGCCGGAGCTCCGCTCTCGGAGAAGCAAGGCTACACGCACAAGCTAATCGTGCCGCACGTGGCGCGGCTTGAAGCCGCACGCGCCTACATCGAACAGACTGCCGAGCGCATCGACGCCGGCGAAGGAAGCCTGAACACCGAAGGCGCCATCGCGAAGTATATGGCGACCGAGGCAGGGAATCAGGCGGCCGAGGCCAGCATCCAGGCGCTGGGTGGCTATGGTTATACGCACGAATACATGGTGGAGAAGATCAGCCGCGACGTTCGCATCACGACGATCTACGAAGGCACCTCCGAAATCATGGAGATGACCATCAGCCGCGACCGCTGGCAACTCCACCTGAAGACACGCGGCCAGCATTATCACGAGAAGGCGCGCGAACTGGAGGCGCTGCATGCGCGGCGTCCGGACGTGGGCGCGAATATTGCCGCATTCGCTCATCACGCGCTCGCCGAAATCATGGAGAAAGCGCGCGTCGCACGCCTTACGCGTTACCAGCACATTCTCCTGCGTCTGGGAGAGTGGATCGCGTACGCGGAATGCGCGGGTAGTTTGGCACGGCGCGCGGCCCTTCTCGCAGAGAACAAGTTGAACGAAAAGGCGAACCGGCGCTTTGACGCGCCAGCGCTCGCAGCAGTGAGCCGCACCTTTGCCCGCGAAGCCGCACTCAAGGTCGCGGAAGAAGGCTTGCGTTGGGTGTGCGGAGCCGGTGGCGTAAACGACGCCGAGATGTCCGCCTTTGAAACGAGTTTGCAATTGCCCGCCATTCACCGTGCACAGGCGGGTCTGATTTCTGACATGGATTTTATAGCCGACGTCCTCTACGCCCGTGCAGCAAAGCCTGCACTCGCCGCATAAATACCCAGACGCCTGACTATCCAACCGCAGCCGGATCGGTTCGGTTGCACGGGAGCGTCCTCATGGAAGACACAGCCTATCGTGCTATCGCGATTGTGGGAGCGGGAGCCGTTCTGCCCGATGCCGCCAACGTCGGGGCTTTCTGGGAGAACGTGAAGAGCGGCCGCTACAGCATCACCGAGGTTACCCCGGACCGCTGGGACCCGGCCTTTTACTACGACGCCGATCACGCCGCTCCTGACAAGACCTACTCGAAGATCGGCGGTTGGGTGCGCGAGTCCCCATGGGATCCGATGAAATGGCACATGCCGATTCCGCCACGGGTCACCGACGCCATGGATCAGGCGCAGAAGTGGGCCATCGCAGCCACGCGGGAGGCCTTGGACGATTACGGCTACCCGAAGCGGCCGCTGAACCCGGATCGGGTCGCGGTGATCCTCGGCAACGCCATGGCAGGCGAAAAACACTATCTGACAGCCATGCGTGTGTTGTTTCCGGAGTATGCGCATCAGCTCGGTGAAATCGCCGGTTTCGCCGCCTTGCCAGAAGCGATCCGCAGCGACATTACGCGGGAATTGCACGACCGGATGGACAAGCAGCTGCCCGAAATCACGGAAGACAGCATGCCCGGCGAACTCGCGAACTGCATTGCCGGCCGCATCGCCAACATCTACAACTTCCACGGGCCGAACTTCATTTGCGACGCGGCTTGCGCCTCCGCCATGGCGGCGATGAGCGCTGCCGTGGAGGGACTGGTCGCGAACAATTTTGACGCCGTCATCACCGGCGGCATTGACCGCAACATGGGAGTCCAGACCTTCGTTAAGTTCTGCAAGATCGGCGCGCTCTCTGCCACCGGCACGCGTCCTTATGCCGAAGGAGCCGATGGCTTCGTCATGGGCGAAGGCTCTGCGATTTTTGTGATGAAGCGCCTGGCCGATGCGGAGCGCGACGGCGACAAGATCTATGCTGTGCTTCGCGGCATCGGCGCGTCCAGCGACGGCAAGGGAAAAGGGATCACCGCACCCAACCCGGTCGGCCAGAAATTCTGCCTCGAGCGCGCCTGGCAGAACGCCGGCCTGTCGCCCGCTACCGCGACTCTGATTGAAGGCCACGGCACGTCAACCCGCGTGGGCGATGTGGTCGAAGCGCAATGCATGGCCGATCTGCTCAGTGGTCAGCATCTGCCAACCCACTCGGTGGCGCTAGGTTCGGTCAAGTCGAACATCGGTCATCTCAAAGGAGCGGCGGGCGCAGCCGGACTGCTGAAAACTGCGCTGGCGCTTCGGGATAAGGTGCTGCCGCCCAGCGTGCATTGCGAACATCCCAGTCCAGACATCGACTTTGCCCACTCTCCTCTGTACGTCAACACCGAACTGAAGCCCTGGACAGTCCCGGCCGACACTCCGCGGCGCGCTGGAGTGAGCGCTTTCGGCTTTGGCGGCACCAACTTCCACCTCGTGGTCGAAGAGCATATTCCCCACAGGCTGACCGGAAATGGAAAGCGATCCGTCGCTGTCGGCGCCCTCCCCCAAACTGCGATGAATGAGGTAGTCATGAACGCGAAACAAGTTTCATCTCTCGCTGTGTCCTCCGCTTCTCCTTTCGCCTGCAAAGCTCCACTGCGCGGCGCCCTGTTAATTGGCGCTGCTTCAGAGGCCGCTCTCACCGATCGTCTGCGCGCCGTACTAAAGGATGCGCAATCCGGTTTCGCCCCAGCCCCAGCAGTGCCCGCCGAAGCGGACCTGCGCGCTCCCCAGCGCCTGGCCATCGACTACTTCGACGCCCCCGACTTGGCAGACAAGTCAGCCAAGGCGCTCAAGGCGCTCGCGGCGAATCAGCCACCCATTTGGAAAGCCTTGCGTGCGCAAGGCATCTTCCGCGGGCAAGGCCCCGCGCCCAAGGTGGCGTTCCTCTATACCGGTCAAGGTTCGCAGTACGTGAACATGCTGCGGCCGCTGTACACCTCGGAGCCAATCGTCACCGCAACTTTTGCCGAAGCCGATCGCGTGATGACCCCCTTGCTGGGCAAGCCTCTCACCGACTTTGTTTTCGTGGACCAGGCCGACCCCGTCGCCGTCGCGAAGGCCGACGAAGACTTGCGCCAGACCGCGATTACGCAGCCGGCCGTGCTGGCGATCGATCTCGGACTGACCCGCCTGCTAGCCGCTTACGGCATCCAGCCCGACATGACCATGGGGCACAGCTTGGGCGAATACGGAGCACTGGTCGCCTCCGGTGCGCTGCCCTTCGAGGACGCGCTGATTGCCGTCAGCGCCCGCGGCCGTGGCATGACCCGTGTGGCTGTGGCCGACACGGGCCGGATGGCCGCCGTGTTTGCGCCGCTGCAAGAAGTTGAGCGAATTCTGAAGACAATCAAGGGCTACGTGGTGATCGCCAACATCAACAGCGACCACCAGGCGGTGATTGGCGGCGCCAGTGAGGCGGTCGCGCAAGCCATGCAAGTTCTGCAAAGCGCAGGCTACGAAGTCTCGGCTCTGCCAGTCAGTCACGCTTTCCACACCTCGATTGTGGCCCCCGCCAGCGAACCGCTGCGGCAGGAACTCGCGCTCCTCCACATCGAATCGCCGCGCCTGCCCATCGTTGCGAACGTAACTGGAGAGTTCTATCCCACCGGGCCTGGCGTCGTGCCTCAGATGTTGGACCTCCTCGCTAAGCAGGTCGCTTCTCCCGTGCAATTCGTCAAAGGGCTGCGCACTCTGTACGAGGCCGGCGCGCGCATCTTCGTAGAAGTTGGGCCGAAGAAAGCTCTGCAGGGGTTCGCTGAAGATGTTCTTGGCGACCGCGGCGACGTGGTGTCACTCTTCACCAATCATCCAAAGTTCGGCGACATTGCATCATTCAACCAGGCGCTGTGCGGCCTTTATGCCGCGGGATTGGGCCGCGGGACCGCTGCCGTCTCAACCGAGAAACCCGTCACCGCTTCGCTGGCCCCCACGCCCGCCGAAACTCCTAAGCCCATCGCTTTCGTTGCTTCCGCGTCTCCTGAAAAGCCCGCTTTTGGGTCGCGCAGCACTTCCAGCGCTCCGATTAAGCCTTCCTCCTCCGTCAGGGCTTCAGCCCCTGAGGGGACTCCCGCGCCGCCAGCACCGAACGGCGATCACTACGCCGAACTCGGCCGCTTCTTCGCCGAGGTTCTGGAGCGCGCCCGGCAGATTCAGGGCGATCAGGACCGTGCTCCGGCGAACCTTCCGGTGGTCATTACCGGTGCGGCCTTGGGCCTGCCGGGAACCGAGCACATTTTTGATGATGCCAATCTCGCCCGCATCCTGCGCGGCGATCAATTTATCGATCTCATCCCCACGCGCTTGCGCAAGGCCATGCTCGACAAGCACATCACGCGCCTGGTCAAGAGTGACAACGGCGGACCGACGTTCGAGACCATCAACAACGTGGCCGATGTCATCAAGCTGGCGGGCCGTGGAGGCGCGTTCGATCTGGCAGAGGAATTTGGCGTTTCTGCCGACCGCCGGGCCGCCCTCGACCGCGACACCCAACTGGCGATTGCGGTGGGTCTCGATGCCTTGCGCGACGCCGGCATTCCGCTGGTCATGCGCTACAAGACCACGACCAAAGGCACGCAGTTGCAGGATCGCTGGGTCCTGCCCGACGCCTTGCGCGACGACACCGGCGTGATCTTCGCCTGTGCTTTCCCGGGAACCGACTCATTCGCCGATGAAATGGCGCGCTATTACAACGATCACTCCCGCCGCGAGCAGTTGGGCCTGCTGGAAGGCCTGCTGGCGCGGGGGGCAAAGACGAATGGCGACTCTGTCCTCGAACAGGAAATTGAGCGCCATACAGAAGATTTGCGGGACGCCATCGAGAAAGAGCCGTATGTCTTCGACCGGCGCTTCTTGCTCAGAACCTTGCCGATGGGACATTCGCAGTTTGCCGAATTTATCGGCGCCCGTGGTCCCAACACGCAAATCAACTCAGCCTGCGCCAGCACCACGCAGGCTGTGGCGCTGGCGGAAGACTGGATCCATGCCGGGCGCTGCCGCCGCGTAATCATTATCTCGGCCGACGACGTCACGTCCGATCATTCGATCGAATGGTTTGGCGCCGGCTTCCTGGCCAGCGGCGCGGCCGCTACAGACGAAGTGGTGGAAGAAGCCGCCACTCCCTTTGATCGTCGCCGGCACGGCTTGATCGTCGGGATGGGCGCCGCGGGACTTGTGGTCGAGAGTGCAGACGCTGCCCGGGAACGCGGAATTCAACCCATCTGCGAAGTTCTGAGCACGGTCACCGCCAACAGCGCTTTCCACGGAACTCGCCTCGACGTAAATCACATCGGCCAGATGATGGAAAACCTGGTGTCCCAGGCCGAAGCTCACAGCGGCATTTCTCGTCATCAGATCGCGCCCCACACGGTCTTCGTTTCTCACGAGACCTACACGCCCGCGCGCGGGGGCAGTGCGTCGGCCGAGATTCACGCGTTGCGCCACGTATTCGGCGACGCAGCGGATCAAATTGTGATTGCCAATACCAAGGGCATGACCGGTCACGCGATGGGGACTGGGATCGAAGATGTGGTGGCGGTAAAAGCGTTGGAAACTGGCGTGGTCCCGCCGGTCGCCAACTTCAAAGAAGTTGATCCCGAGTTGGGTACCTTGAACTTGTCCAAGGGTGGCGGATATCCCGTCGAATACGCAATCCGCCTGGGCGCCGGATTCGGTTCGCAAATCAGCATGACGTTGTTGCATTGGATCGCGCCGAAGGACGGCATCCGCCGTCGCCCAAGTGATCTGGGCTATGCCTATCGCATCGTCGACGAAACCTGCTGGGAAGGCTGGCTCAGCCAAATGGCAGGCTATCCAACCGCGGATCTGGAAGTCGTACACCGCACGCTGCGGGTGCGCGATCAACGGCCGGCGGCCCGATTGGCAGAAGCTGCACAGAAATCCCAAAAGGCGGTTGCCCCCCCACTTCCGAAGCCGCCCGCTCCGGTGGTCGATGCGCCACGGACACTACCGCCTAGCCCGGTTGTTGAAGCGAGGGTGGAAGCGAAGACGACTCCGCCCGTGCCGCCACTACCCCCGAAGCCTGCTGTCGAAGGCGATCCCGTCAAGGAGCGGGTACTGGCTCTGGTGGCCGAGAAGACGGGCTATCCGGTGGACATGCTCGATCTGGATCTCGATCTTGAAGCCGACCTGGGCATCGATACCGTGAAGCAAGCTGAGGTCATGGCGACCATCCGCGAGGCTTACGGGATTGTCCGCGACGACACCATTAAATTGCGAGACTTCCCCACGCTCGCTCGCGTAATTCAGTTCGTGCATGACCGGCGACCCGAACTTCATGCCACGCAACCCACGCCAACACCGGCGGCAACGCCAGCACCAGCGGTGAAGGTTGAGCACGACGTCCAAGCCGCGCCTCCGGTGCCCGCAACAATCTCCGCCAAAGATAGCGACCCCGTGAAGGAACGCATCCTCGCGCTCATGGTCGAGAAGACCGGATATCCGCAAGACATGCTGGACTTGGATCTCGACTTGGAAGCGGACCTCGGGGTCGACACGGTCAAGCAGGCGGAAATGTTCGCGGCCATCCGCGAGATCTACAACATCCCTCGCGATGAAAACCGCAAGCTTCGCGATTACCCCACGTTGGCGCATGTGATTCGATTCGTGCACGAGAAGCGGCCCGACCTTGCCGCCACAAAACCAACGCCACCCTCCGTGGCGGCGGTAAAGGAAGAACCCGAAGTCAAAGCCATTCCAATTGCACCCGCGGAGGTCTCCCCCAACGGTGGTGATCGTGTGAAGGAACGCATCCTCGCGCTGATGGTCGAGAAAACCGGATACCCGCAAGACATGCTGGACCTAGACCTGGACCTGGAAGCCGACCTCGGCGTCGACACCGTCAAGCAAGCGGAGATGTTCGCGGCTATCCGCGAGATCTACAGCATTCCCCGCG
>JADGNP010000299.1 GCA_017883425.1 Candidatus Sulfotelmatobacter sp.
CGCGGCCTGAGGTATTCCCGCAGCCCACTACTTGGGCCGCCAACTCCACCGTCGGGATGTTGATCACACATTCCTTGGTCTGTTTCAAGATGCTGAACGTGTAGCCCCGGTTGCTGATCACGCAGCCCACGATCGGCGGCTCGAATTCCATCATCGTATGCCAGGACATGGTCATGATGTTGGCTCGCCCCTTGTAGGCGGTTGTGACCAGTACGACCGGCCCTGGCTCCAGCAGGCCATAGACCTTCGACAAGGGAAATGTTCTTTTCACCATCCATGTGCTCCATCTTCGTATCGCTGTCGGCACGATTTCTCGGTTCACTTGATTCCTAGTATCCAGCCCTCAACGTGCGCTGCTTCGAGTTCTGCAGGTGCCAGAGCGGGAGCCAAGAAACCCGCGAGCGTACCGTCAAGGTCGGAGCGGCGCATCCATTCCGAAACGGAAAATGCGTCGTGCTGATGATCATTCCGATCCTCCCGCGCGATACCCCGGCTCCAAAGCGAGGGATAGACTTCTGCCACAACCGACCGTCCCGCCGGGACGTTCCAGCCATCGAAAGGCCAAAAGTGCACGCTGGGGACACGTAGGCGGATATACCGTAGCCAAGGCAGGCCGGCATGCGTGGACTTTGCAACCGATCCCTGCGCGTCGAAGTGGAACACAGATTTCGCCCCAGCCCTCTTTTCTGAGACTCGCCTCCAACGGGCGTCGCCGCATCGAGCTGCACAGTTGCCACAAGCGCCATCGCGTACGGATTGGACGTAATTGAAGTCATCATCCGTCGGCCAGTGCCGCTGAAAATCGTCGAGAAATGTAGGCCAGTCGTGCAGCAGGTGGTGCTCGTCGAAATACCGCAGAGGAAACGAAAAGCCGTGGTCAATCCCAACCAAGGTTGGTTGCTTTTCTGAAAGGCGTTCCACCAACCATTCGGCGATTTCCCGCCGTGTCCAGTATTTGCGTGGGCTGGGCGGCGGCGGCACCTCAGTGGGAGGTCCGTTGCGGTCCGCCATGTAAACGCGCAAGCCCTTGAGGCTCGATTTCGGCGTCTCTGCGCCGGAATAGTCGATGCCGATATACCGATCGAAAGCCGGCAGGCCACCCATGGCGGTGCACTCCCATTGACGCTATATCCGGGGAACCAAGCAGTTTACACGCTGCGGAAGATGTGTACCGGCCCTTATTGATCTCTTTTGGTAATCGGAGCCGTGGATAGCCGCAACGAATACCAATGCAAGTCACACAGGAGCATTCCCGTGAAACTCCGTCGGAATGAATACTGCCCAATCCATCGTTCTCTGTTCTGCTGCGGTCGCGAGCAGGCGCGGAAAGAACGCAGATTTCAGCTTGGTGTTCAGCGCATCGAAGATCCACACCATCCCAGGGGATATCGCGAACTTCGGTCGCCAGCAGAGATGCGGAAGCTACTGAGCCGAAAAGTCGTGGAGCAAGACGGGAAGTGCGCGATTTGCCACCAAACCTTCGCACATTACAACGAGATTGCGCCCGACCACATCGAGCCCAAGGGGATGGGAGGTGCTAGGCGAGACGACAGCTCCGAGAACATCCAAGCAGTCCATCGGCGGTGCAATCTCCAAAAGGGGTCGAGGAGATTAATTCCCGGCCAAAGCCTGTGATGGGCACCGGAGTGTGTGCGGAGACCGTTTTCTCGGAAGGCAGCGTGTCAGATGCGGGCAACGTTCACAGCGCCGATGGTTGGGATGAACTTTTACTGCCGGAGATCGAACGGCAACAGAAGTTGGGTAAAGAAGTCTGGTTCCGGGCGGATGCGGCTTTTGCGAAACCGGAGATCTACGAAGCGCTGGAAGAGCGTGGAGCGAAGTATGCGATTCGGATTCCGGCCAACGACTGCCTGATGCGGGATATTGAAGAGCTGCTGACGCGGCCGGTGGGAAGACCGAGCCACAAGCCGGTGGTCTGGTACAAGGGCTTCCTGTATCAGGCAGCCAGTTGGAGGACGGCGCGGCGGGTGGTGGCCAAGGTGGAGTTCCATGCTGGGGAGTTGTTCCCAAGGGTGGGCTTCATCGTAACCAACACGCAGCTCAAGAACCGGAAGGTGATCCGTTTTTACAACCAGCGTGGTAAGGCGGAGCAATGGATCAAGGAAGGCAAGCAGGCGGTGAAGATGACGCGACTGTCCTGCCACCGGTTCAAGGGCAATGAGGTGCGGTTGTGGCTCAGCATTCTCGCCTACAACCTGGGCAACCTGTGGCGGCGGCTGACTCTGCCGGGTGGTATCGAGAACTGGTCACTGACCAGCATGCAGCAGAGGCTGGTAAAGACGGGTGGGCGGCTGGTGAAGCATGCGCGGTACTTCCGGCTGATGTTGGCGGAAGGGCATCTGACGCGTGGACGGTTTGCGGCGATGTTGCGACGGATCGCGATGCTGCCGCTTCCGGCCGGCTAACAACCAGTGTCCTAGCACGCGAATCGAGTCGGGGAGAACGAAGGAGGAGGGAGCGGTGTCGGAGAAATCGGCGAGGAGTAATTGCGACAGGCAGAGATTCCCAAAATGGAACGACACTACTCAGTTTTTTGTTCGGAGGTGCAGTCTTGGCTTACGGAAATCGGTCACTAGGATTATAGTTCGAGGAAGGCGGGACTCAAAAAGGAGATTCCTGATTACGTTAGACCTGAGGCGCCAATCTACTTCGCTCCGTAACAAGTTAGCCGCCACCGTTCGTCAGAGGCTAAAACGAGGAGAAGGAAGCACGAGACCGAGCACGGACAAGGATGACGCACAACTTCCAGAGGGCGGCGCCCTCGAATCTAAATTTGCCTTGTGTTATCGAGTGTGCCGCAAATCGTGTCCACCCCGAGCGAAAGCTGACCTGCAGGAGGGAATCTATCTATGAACCGTCGAATGTTGACCGTCATAACAGTCGTTGGAATTTGTGCCGCGGTGCTATGTATTTCGCCGTCACAACGAAAAGTGTCCGCCCAGAGTGCGGCCGCGCCTCCAACCCTCCCGACCTACAACCCGTACCCCCCCGGGATCCTTCCGAGCGATTTGAATTCAGAGATAGCAAGGGTCCTGCGGGAGGTGAATTTCATCGAAAATGAAGCGATTGGACAGTGGCACACCCTAAAGCCCCCAACTCTGACAGGTAACCCGCCCATACTTAAGGACACTGGAGTTGCCTCGGTAGAAGTTCTCGGCAAACTGATGAATTTCGACAAAAACATCTCGCCCAACAACAATGAGGCCTGCGCGTCTTGCCACATGCCGTACGCCGGCTTTAGCGGACCAATCCCGTCGGTGAATCTGCTGATGATCGCGTATCCCGGATCGTATCACTTTCGAGCGGGCAAGCGGACAGCGCAGAGATACACCTATGCGAGCTACTTCCCTCCGCTTGAGTACAACGCAACCCAGGGCGCTTTCTTTGGTGGGAACTTCTGGGATTCACGCGCAACCGGATATTTGCTGAGGAGTCCCGACGCCGAGCAGTCACAGGGCCCTCCCGTCGATGCTTTGGAAATGGGCAACTCTGACACCGCCTGCGTCGTGTACAAACTTTCACTGGCTGCGTACAGGCCTCTCTTTGAGGAGATATGGGGCGCTGGCTCATTCTCCATCAACTGGCCTTCCAATACTGCGCAGATATGCGCCATACCTAATGCCGGCGGGAGCGCTGAGCAAGTTGCGCTAAGTCCGGATGATCGCACTCGCTCAAATGCGGATTATGATCACTGGGCGCAGTCCCTTAACGCATACGAGCACAGCGCGTCTGTCAGCCCCTTCACCTCTAAATTCGACGCATTCCTGGCGGGCAAGTATACGCTGAAAGCGAAAGAGAAAGCTGGTTACGACCTGTTCCGTGGCAAAGCGAATTGCAACTCATGCCACCTGGATGGTAGGTCGACGGCCCATTCACCAACCAATACGAGCGCCGAAGACACCGGGACCGCAGCGGACACAACGCCTGTTTTCACCTGCTTCGGTTCGGCTAATCTCGGTCTACCCAAGAATCCCCGGGTTGCCATTTACTATGAGACCACGCCCGATGCCCTCGGATTTACGCCCAATCCGGCAGGCTATGCCTTTACGGATTACGGACTAGGAACTTTCCTGAGAAGCGGTTTCGGTTCCTGGCCCAGCCCGAACGCGACTTGGCGACAATACGCCGCTGTTTCCGACGGCAAGATGCAGACGTCCACGGTACGCGATGTGGCCATGGTGCCGCCACAGTGTCCAACCACCGAGGCCCCGGGCCCTTACTTCCAGAAGGAGTTCTTCCATAATGGCTACATCAAGAGCCTGAAGCAACTCGTACACTTCTACAACACGCGCGATGTGTACAGGATGAATGTTTCCTCTGGAGAGTGCCCGACAGGAACCACTGAAAAAGTAGACTGCTGGCCGGCGGCCGAGGTCCCGCAGAATCAAGATATGACAGTGGGTAATCTCGGCTTGACGAGCCAAGAGGAGGATCAAATCGTTGCGTTTATGCAAACCCTCACCGATGGCTTCACGACACCCTACCCTGACATTAACACCTACACCGGAGCTTGCATGAGCGGAGGTAATGCTTCAACTCAGGGTAATTCAACGATAATCCCCCCCCCAGCGCGTTAATGAAACAGCAGTTGTCAATGAAACAACACTAATTCGGCGGCTGCGAAGAGGCGCATGGGGCGGCCCATGCGCCTTGATTGCGCGATGCGTATGAATCGGCAAATTCCCTTTGAGGTCGGCGCACATGAATAGACTCTATGTGATACTGTCGATTGCGACTTTGGCCTGCTGCCTGGTCTTCTCAAACTCGATGACCGCTCAGACAAGCGCTTACAGTCCCAAAGTTCTTCCTCCGGCTCCGAAATCCGCTCGCGTCCAGATCACGCAAGGGCCAGAGCTCGAATTAGCAAACGACAAGTCCGCCATCATCAGGTGGACCAGCAACAACCCTGGGGGCTCGGACGAGCGTTTCGGAGTCGTGCATTTCGGTACGAATCCCAAGGAGATTAGCCAGACAGCGAAGTCTCCTATCCGGCTAAACCAGAACCATCCATACACAGTTTTTCGCGTGCGCGTGGATGGCCTTGCGCCTCGGACGACGTACTACTATACGGTGGACTCGATGGCGGCCAATGGCACAAGCGATGGGGTCAAGAGCCCCATCAAGCAATTCAACACGCCTTGATGAGCTCGGATTCGAATGCAACATTTGAGGTGCAGACAACTCTCTTTGGTGGGTTGGCAGCCGGAAGGCCCCGCACTGATCTGAAAGGGATCACCAGCGCGGCAGTGCCATTTTATGCTTCAATCCGGTGCCACTTTATGCTTCAAGTTACAAGGGTTTGCTGAAGCTGGGCGGATCTCACACCGCAATCGTCTCTACCCTGGCTTCGCTCGCGCAAGGTGTCGACCGTTCCATGGTCCAATTCGGAAAAGGTTTTCTGCTGGATGTCCTGAAGTCTCCGATTAGCTGACGGACTTTGCCGCGTCGCTCCAATAAGCAATCCAGCAGGCGTTGCAGTTCGTCTCGTTCGCCGTACGAAGCGCCAACGCGGAAACAATGCACCTACTCTACTCGCGGGCCCTGGAACTGCAGCCGAACGGACTGGGCATGCCGCGCGACTGGTTACGCAAGGACAAGCAAGCACCTTTCACAGTGCACGAAGACGTCGGAACTCCGGTACGACCTGAAAGGGAGTCGCGGGAGCATTGGCGGTTTCTCCAACCTGTTCGATGAGTGCAGGAGAAGCGTTGCCCAGGAATCTCGAACCCTCGTGGATATGCCCGATTCTTTCGGGTTCGAACCCCATAAGCCGTGCGCAGGTTGCGTCGGCTGCAACCGAGTCATCCGCAAGCACGATCTTTCCCAAAGGACGAGCCGAGCCATTGAGGGGCCCGTTCCCCTCCATCGCCACAATGCCGTCCGCGATAACGAAGTGAATCGGAACAGTGGCGCACAGATCGAGGATGCTCTCCTGGATGCCCTTCCAATGGAGAATATTCTTCGGCCAACCGTATCTCGCACCCGGTACTACGCCGAACATGTTCTTCATGCTGAGGGTGACGCCAGACCAGTGATGGGTCTTTATCTTCGGCATGGAAACGAGGAAATCGGCCTCCAGCACAGTCCGAGGGAGCCAGAGATGTTTCATGCCCGTATAGCTCGCCCGTAACGCAGTGCGAATCAGTTGGTCGCGATTGAGGTCGACGAATTGGATCCTTTCGTCTCGAAGACACCGATCATAACCACTCTGTGAAAGCACCAGATGTGTGTCGCGTTGATGTCCCGGTCCCTCGGCTACCAACACGGATTCGGCACCCAGTCGGCGAAATGATTCGGCCGCGGCGAGGACCAGCAATGGATGGGTATTGATTGCATCGCCTGGAATGTAGTCGACCAAGTTGGGCTTGAGCAGCACCGTCTTGCCTCCGACGTCAATCGGAAAGAGGCGGAGGCCAGCGGCGAGAATTTGATCAAGCTGATGGGAGTAGTGCTGAGCATTGAGAATCGCGACTCGGGACCGCTTCGGTCGGTGATCCGAATGATATTTGGGCAGAAGAAAAGGAGTGGTGACCGCTGTACCAGCCGCCAGAGCGGCGGACCCAACAAGAAAATCTCGGCGGGTAAGGCTCACAGCGTCACCCCAAACGCCTGTAACGCGCGGGGTTGATCAAGTGCGAGGCAGACCACAGCCAGAGTGCTGGTGTCCTCGATGCTTGAGAGATCAGGAAGTGCAACAAGAGAACTGCTTAGCGAAGTAGTCGGCCGCCGGTGTGCTGTGAGAGCAAGAATCGCCCACGCGAGACTCCACGGCGCCGTAAGGGCTGGAGCAGTGCGCTCCAGGTACCGAACGCCACTTTGTACAACCGCGTCTTGGCCACGATCACTCAAGGCCAAAAGAGCT
>JADGNP010000029.1 GCA_017883425.1 Candidatus Sulfotelmatobacter sp.
AGAACTCGTCTTGGGGCCAGTACTGCCGCCGCGCCCCATGTTTTCAGACAGCCTCCTGGAGTTTGGGACCCAGAAGAAACGCAAGGCGCTGGCGACGACTACCTCGTTTATTTTGAATTGTTTGGCAATCGGGGTCATGCTGGCCGTTCCGCTGATGTTCACCGATGAACTGCCCAAGGCTCAGTTGCTGACGTTTCTGGTGGCGCCCCCACCCCCCCCTCCGCCGCCTCCGCCGGCGGCGGCCGTAGTTCAGAAGGTGGTCCACCAGATCCAGACCGATATGCTCAACACCGGGCAGTTGCGCACTCCCTCGAAAATTCCACAGAAGATCCAGATGATCAAGGAAGAAGAAGCGCCGCCGCCGATGCCCGCTACCGGAGGTGTGGTGGGAGGCGTCCCCGGAGGGATTCCGGGTGGACAACTGGGAGGCGTGATTGGCAGCGTCATCAGTTCGTCGAGCCTCGCGGCCGTCCCGAAATTCATCCCGGTAACGCCGCAACGCATCCGCATTTCTGGAGGCGTGACCAAAGGTCTGCTGATTCATCGGGTCGAGCCCACTTATCCGCCCCTTGCCAGGGCGGCGCGAGTCCAGGGCGATGTCGTGCTGAGCGCGATCATCGACACCAACGGCCAAATCCAGAACCTGCAGTTGGTCAGCGGTCACCCCATGCTGGTGCCGGCGGCCATCACGGCAGTTAGACAATGGCGTTACAAACCGTATCTCTTGAATGGGCAACCGGTAGAGGTGGAGACCACTGTCACCGTGATCTTCACACTTTCCTCTTGAAGTGGGAACGGCGCCTTCGGGAAGCGCCAGGAGTCTAAAAATGGCTGCAGAATATACCTATCGCGTTTCGGCCTGGTGGACTTCAGGCCGCACTGGACTGGCCAAGTGCGAGTCCTCGCCCAACACCATCCACTTCTCTGAGGCTGCCGAGTTGGGAGGCCTGCAGGGCCGTTGGACTCCGGAGCAACTGCTGCTCTGTGCCCTGGCAGGTTGCTTCACCACCACCTTCCACGAGGTCGCACGCGCCGCGAAGTTCGACTACACCGACCTGGAAGTCGAGATCGAAGGCAGTGTCCGCCGCAATCGGAGCACTGGGTGCAACTTTAGCGAAATCCTGATTCGTCCCAGGTTGACGGTGCACTCCGAGGAGCAATGCGAAGCTGGACTCGCGCTGCTCCGCAAGACGAGGGCGTTGTGCATGATTTCGCGCGCCGTCACCGTCCCGCAGACTCTGGACCCTTGCGTCGAAACCGGCAAGGTGCCGGTCGAGGGCTGGAGTAATCAGGACGCGGCCGTGAAAGTTGGGGTGTGATGGATCTCGCTGTGATGCAGGTCGCCGTGAAGAAGACGAGGAGGTGCGTATGATGTTCTCCTACAGGCTGGTGCGTCTGATCGAATCTCATGCCGATGCGCTCGCGGGGGGGCTCGAGGAGAAGGTACAGAGCAGTCCCCAGGTTATCCACTTTCGCACCCTTCCCACCCATGAACTGAGGGAACGGGTTTACGAGATCTACCGCCATTTGGGCGAGTGGCTGCTGGGCAAGAACGAACTGGACATCGAGCATCGCTACCGGGAGATCGGGATGCGGCGCGCTCGTCAGAAAGTGCCGCTCAGCGAGGTTGTTCAGGCTATCGTGCTCACCAAGGAGAATCTCTGGGATTTCCTCAAGAGCGAAGCCGTGATGGACCGCGCGATCGAAATCATGGGTGAGCTGGAACTCCTGCAGATGCTGGAGATGTTTTTCGACCGCGCAATCTATTATGCAGTTGTGGGGTACGAAGAAGAAGTGGCCCGCGCGGTGCTCGAAGAGGACGCGGTGCGGGCCAGCTAAAGGAGCTAGAAGGCGATGTCGATGTCGTGGGAGATGGACTACAAGAAGCGGCTGATGGATGCGGACGACGCGTTGCAGTGTGTGAAATCGGAGATGCGCGTCTACATCCAGCCGGGCTGTGCCGAACCGGAGACGCTGGTGGAAGCGCTCATGCGGCGCGCTCCAGAAGTCTTTGACGTGGAAATCGTGCACATGATGACCATGGGATGCGCGCCCTATGTTGCCCCGGAAATGGCCGGGCACTTCCGGCACAACGCGATGTTCATCGGAGGCAACGTCCGCGATGCGATCAACAATGGCCGCGCCGACTACACCCCGATTTATCTGAGCGAGATTGAAGGACTCTTTGAGAGCGGGGCGATGCCGATTGATGTGGCCCTGATCGAAGTCTCTCCGCCCGACTCCCACGGTTTCTGCAGTTTTGGGGTAGGGGTGGATACCACCCTCACCGCGGCGAAATGCGCAAAATATGTCGTGGCCCAGATCAACGACAACATGCCGCGCACCTACGGCGACAGCTTTATTCACGTGAGCGACATCAATGCCTTTGTCGAGTCGTCGCGGCCCTTGTGCGCCCTGAAGAAGCCGGTTCTGACCGACTTGCACGTGCAGATCGCACGCAACGTAGCCGGGCTGATTGAAGACGGTGCGGTCCTGCAAACCGGCATCGGCGGCATCCCGGATGCAGTCCTGCCCCTGCTGATGGACCGCAAGGATCTCGGCGTCCACAGCGAACTGGTGTCCGATGGCGTGATCCCGCTGATCGAAGCGGGAGTGCTCACCGGGGCTCGGAAGAATTTCAAGCCGCGCAAGATCATCCTGGGATTTGCTTTGGGCACCAAGCGCCTGTTCGAGTTCGTCGACAACAATCCTATCTTCGAGTTTCATCCCACGGCCTATACCAACGATCCGGCGTTCATCGCGCGCAACGACAACATGGTGGCGATCAATTCCGCCCTGCAGATCGACCTGACCGGGCAGGTCTGTTCCGATTCGATTGGCAACCAGTTCTACAGCGGCATCGGTGGGCAAGTGGACTTCCTGCGGGGGGCTTCGCGGGCGAAAGGCGGCAAGGCCATCATTGCGATTTCTTCGACCGCGAAGCAAGGAGCGATTTCGCGGATCGTGACCATGCTCGATCCTGGGGCGGGAGTGGTCACTTCACGCGGCCTGGTCCGCTACGTCGTGACCGAGTATGGAGTTGCGTACCTGCACGGCAAGTCGATTCGCGAGCGGGCCAAATCGCTGATCGAGATCGCACATCCCCAGTTCCGCAACGAGCTTTACGAATACTGTGAAAAGACCAAGTGGCTGCAGCATCCTCAGGTGGCACTGACAACAGTATCGAGGTGAGGAAACATGGCGGGTCCGGCGCGCGGCAATATCACGATTGATGTCGAGGAGTGCAAAGGATGCGGGTTGTGTGTGGAGTCCTGCCCGCCGAAATGCCTGGAACTTGCCCCCGAACTGAGTTCCTACGGGGTGCATCCGGCGCGTTATACCGGCCACGATTGCACCGGATGCGGCATCTGCTTTTATTGCTGCCCGGAGCCTGGGGCTATCGTCGTCTACCGGCTGGCCCCGCCCCCCAAAGCGGTGGTGTCCCCGACCCAGCCCGGAGGCGAACATGCGGCAGCTCTGTAAAGGCAACGTCGCCGTCATCAAGGGCGCAGTGCTGGCGGGTTGCCGCGCCTACTACGGATATCCCATCACCCCCGCCAGTGAAGTCGCCGAAGCCGCCGCGCTCTATTTTCCCGAGGTCGGCGGCACCTTCGTCCAGGCCGAGAGCGAGACCGCTTCCATCAATATGGTGTACGGAGCGGCATCCGCTGGAGTGCGCGTCATGACCGCCTCCTCCGGTCCGGGTCTCAGCCTCATGCAGGAAGGCATCTCCTATCTTGCCGGGGCGGAACTGCCCTGCGTCATCGTGGACGTGATGCGCGGCGGTCCCGGCCTGGGCAACATCGCTCCCGAACAGAGTGACTACTTCGCCATGGTCAAGGGGGGTGGGCACGGCAACTATCGCAACCTGGTAGTTGCCCCGGCCTCGGTGCAGGAGATGGCGGACCTGACCATCCTCGCCTTCGAACTGGCCGACCGCTACCGCAATCCCGCCATCGTGCTGACCGACGGATTCGTGGGCCAGATGATGGAACCGCTCGACCTCGAGTACCGCGAAATCCTTGCCCCTGAGAAACCCTGGGCCGTAAAGGGAACCGCGGAGACCCGCAAGAATATGGTCAGCTCGATCTTCCTGGAACCGGACGACTTGGAAGATCACCAGCGCCGCATGGAGGCGAAGTACATGCGTGCGCAGCAGGTGGAAACGCGCTGGGAAGAGTACCGCACTGAAGACGCCGAGTTGATCGTCGTCGGCTATGGCATCGTGTCCCGCGTGTTGCGCTCCGCGGTGGACGAAGCCCGCAAGCAGGGAATGAAGGTCGGATTGTTCCGGCCCATCAGCTTGTGGCCGTTCCCGTCGAAGGAACTGGCGGCGACGGCGCTGCGGGCCGAGAAAATTCTTGTGGTGGAACTGAGCAACGGACAGATGGTGGAAGACGTCCGCCTTGCCCTGGATGGCAAGCGGCCCATCGAGTTCTACGGACGCGGCGGCGGCAACGTGCCGTCCGTCGAGGAACTGATCGCGAAGATGGAAGAGCTCATGCCCGCCTCGGTGTGAGCGGCGGAACATGCAGGGATTGAACAGGGAGCCAATCATGGCGGAGCACGACGTAATCCAGATCGCCGAGATTCTGGAGAAACCCAAGGTGAGCACCGACAAGTATGAAGTCGTCCACCGGAAGTCGGAAGTGTTCTATCCGCAGTACGAGCGAAAAAACGACCTCAAGCATCAGACGCACTACTGCCCCGGATGCGGCCACGGGGTGGCGCACAAACTCATCGCCGAAGCTCTGGAAGATCTGGGACTCCAGGATCAAACCATCCTGGTCAGCCCCGTGGGTTGCTCGGTCTTCGCCTACTATTATTTTGACGTGGGCAACGTGCAAGTTGCGCACGGCCGCGCTCCCGCCGCGGCCACCGGCCTGAAGCGCGCCTGTCCCGACAAGATCGTGATCGCCTATCAGGGAGATGGAGACCTGGCAGCGATCGGCACCGCCGAAATCGTGCACGCCGCCAATCGCGGCGAAAAGATCAGCGTTTTCTTCGTCAACAATGCGATCTACGGCATGACCGGCGGGCAGATGGCGCCCACTACGCTGGTCGGTCAACGCAGCACCACTTCGCCCTGGGGCCGAAGACCGGTGAACGAGGGCTTCCCCCTGCACATGGCCGAGATGCTCTCTTCGCTGGAAGCTCCGGTCTACATCGAGCGGGTTGCGCTGTCCGACAACAAGAACATCATGAAGGCGCGGAGGGCCGTCCGCAAGGCGCTCGAGTTGCAGCGCGCGGGCGCGGGCTTCACCTTCGTCGAGATTCTGTCTCCCTGCCCCACCATCTGGGGCAAGGATCCGGTGGAAGCGCGGAAGTGGATCGCCGAGAAGATGATCCCGACCTTCCCCTTGAACGTATTTCGCGACCGCCAGGTGGAGATTCCGAACAACAATATTCCGCCGCACAAAACCGTGGCCGAACTGGTCGAGGGAGAGCGCAAAGCAGCGGGCGACGGGGCTATCCCCCGGAAGCAGCATCATTTCCGCGACCTCGGCATCAAGATCGCGGGCTTCGGCGGACAAGGCGTGCTGCTGCTTGGCCAACTTCTGGCCGAGATGGGCATGCGCGAAGGCCTGGAGGTCAGCTGGCTGCCTTCCTACGGTCCCGAGATGCGCTCCGGCAGCGCCCACTGCCATGTTTGCCTGTCGAAAGACCGTATCGGATCGCCCGTGCTGTCGCGCCCGCAGGTTCTGATCGCGATGACGGAGATCTCGCTGCGCAAGTTTTTCGCGCAAGTTGCGCCCGGCGGCACAATCATCTACGGCCGGGAACGACTCCCCGAAGACCTCGCCATCCCGCAGGCGCAGGTAGTCTGCATTCCGGCTTCCGAGATTGCCGACAAGCTGGGCTCCGCGAAAGTGGCGAACGTCGTTATGTTGGGCGCGCTGCTCGAAGAAACTGAGTGCCTGTCGCCGGCGACTGCCATGAAGGTGCTGGAAGCGAAAGTCAAGAATCCGGCGCTGCTCGAACTCGACCGCAAGGCGCTCGAGGCCGGCAGAGTCTACATCGACCACACGGTCGCGATCGGCGCCCTCACGCAGGCCGACGGCTTCGCGCAGTAAGGATTGAAAGAGGGTGCCCCACCCTTGTCGCGTTTTTTGCGACAGGGTGGGGATTTTGATTTCATACGACCGCTTGTTCTGACGACTCGAAACGGAAGTCCACTGGTCTTGATAGATGGTCGACTTCAACACCCCCACCCTGCCCCCGCCAAGAAACGGCGGGACTGGGTTGGGCACCCGTTCTTGGTGTGATCCAAATCACAAAAACAGGTGACAGGGGGCATACCGCAAACCCGGCAAGAAGGGGATCCTGAAGATAAGCGTGGGAGGTGTTCCATGGCGCTTGTTGAAGAACCGCACGGTACACTCATCGAACAGAAATCGCCGGCTGCAATCTCGGTCAAGAATGTGTTGTTTGCCACCGATTTTTCGGCAACTTCGGAAGCAGCCCTGCCCTACGCCACGGCCATCTGCCGGCGTTTTGGGAGCACGTTGCACACTGCGCATGTGCTGTCTGACGCCAGCTTGCTGCTGATGACCGGTGGAGTGGATTACGTCAGCATGAGCACCATCTACGAAGACGCGCACACCGAAGCGGAAGTTAAGCTCGATCAGATCACCGCGCGCCTGGAAGGAATCCCGCACCGCAACTATGTCCGTCATGGCCAGGTGTGGAAGAATCTTGCTGGAATTATCGACGAGAACCAGATTAACCTCGTCGTGGTTGGTACGCACGGCCGTACCGGTCTGGGTAAGTTGCTGCTCGGTTCGGTGGCGGAGGACATCCTGCGCCACGCACCGTGCCCGGTGCTGACGGTTGGTCCGAAGGTTTCCGGACGGGCCAAACTGCCCGCATTCCAAGCCCCAGGGCGCGATCTCTCCCCAGTCGAGTTGGAGTTACGGCAGATCGTGTTCGCTACCAACTTTGCCCAATACTCGCTGCAGGTCGCGCGAAAGGCCGTCTCGCTGGCCGAAGAATTCCGCGCCCGGCTCACCCTCCTGCATGTGATCGAGGACTATACCGGACTAGGCAGCCGCCCCGATCTTATGGAAGACAGCATGCACCGGTTGCTATCCCTGGTTCCAAACGATGCCGCTCTGCAATACCCGCCGGAAGCGGTGCTCGAATTTGGCTTTGCGCCGGAATGCATCCTGAAGGTCGCGTCCGATCGCGAAGCCGACATGATCGTGCTGGGCACCCGTGCTTCCGCGGAAGCTGGGATCACGCACCTGCCTTGGTCGACAGCGCACCATGTGATCGCACAGGCACATTGCCCGGTGTTGACGGTTCGGTCTTGACGATTCGCAATTGAGGGATCACGCAACGCTGATCGTGATTTCCGCCCTCCTGTCGAGCCAGAATATGCCGAAGGAGAAGGTCGAAGTGTGTGCGGCTGTCTAGCTTCATGGGATTGGAACTAAAATGAAACTTGAACGCGAGATATTCATGACCAGGATTGTTGTATCGGTGTGTGTCAGGACTACAATTGTTTTTTAAATTCGCGACCCCTGCGGTTTTTCATAACTGATGTTGCATTCATCTACGATTGAGAACGGATATGCCCTCATACCTAGCCAAGCCGATTCCCCCCAATCAGGACAAGCGTTGGAAGCTGGTCGATGCCACCATGCGGCGTCAGGGCCAGCAGCAACGCGGCTTGATTGAGACGCTGCACACGGTGCAAGAGGCATTCGGATACCTGGACGTGCAGGCGCTGCGCTACGTGGCCATGTCGTTGCGCGTGCCTCTCAGCCGGGCGTATGGCGTCGCCACCTTCTACCATTTCTTCACCCTGAAACCCGCGGGCGAGCATACCTGTGTCATCTGCATGGGAACGGCCTGCTACATCAAGGGAGCTCCGCAACTGCTCGACGCGGTCCAGCGCGACCTCGGCATTGCCCCCGGAGAGACCACCGCCGATAAGAAGGTCTCGCTGCTCACGGCTCGTTGCCTGGGATCCTGCGGCCTCGCTCCCGCCGTCGTCTACGATCAGGAAGTCGCCGGCAAGGTCGGGACGCCGGCCATCCGCGAGCACTTGAAGAAATGGACACACGCATGACGCCCGAGGAACTCGATCAGATCGCCGAAACCGAACGCGAGGCGCAGAGCCAGTTCACCCAGCGCGTGAGTGTGTGCGTCGCGGCCGGATGTCTCTCCTGCCAGAGCCAGGCGGTGAAGGACGCGCTCGACCAGGAAATCACTCGCCGCGGCACCAAAGACCACTGCCAGGTGAAAGGCGTGGGCTGCATGGGCCTGTGCTCGGAAGGCCCGCTAGTCTCGACCAGCGCGGGAGTGCTTTACAAGAAGGTAGAAGCCGCGGATGGCGCCGCGATCCTCGACAGCCTGGAGGGCGCGCCCGTGTCGCGCCTGGTCTGCCCCACCGACGTTCCATTCTTCCAGCGGCAGCAGAAGATCGTGCTGGAGAACTCTGGCATCATCGATCCCGATCGCATCGAAGACTACGTAGCCGCCAACGGCTACACCGCCCTGATCAAGGCGCTCACCGAAATGACTTCGCACGAAGTCATCGAGCAGGTTACAAGAAGCGGCTTGCGCGGGCGCGGGGGCGCGGGATATCCCACGGGCCTGAAGTGGAGCACCGTATCAAAATCGGTGGGCCCGCAAAAATATGTCATCTGCAATGCCGACGAAGGCGATCCCGGCGCTTTCATGGATCGCAGCGTGCTCGAAAGCGATCCCCACCGCGTGCTCGAAGGGATGCTGATCGCCGCCTACGCCGTGGGCGCTTCGGAAGGCTACGTCTATGTGCGTGCTGAATATCCGCTGGCCATCAAGCGCCTGCGCAACGCCATCCGGCAGGCCGAGCGTATCGGCTTGCTGGGGTCCAATATCTGCGGAACGCGGTTCAGCTTTCGTGTGGATGTGCGTTTGGGGGCCGGGGCCTTCGTCTGCGGCGAAGAAACCGCGCTGATTGCCTCGGTGGAAGGCAAGCGTGGCACTCCACGCCCGCGCCCGCCGTATCCCGCCATGGAAGGACTGTTCGGCCAACCCACGCTCATCAATAACGTAGAGACTTTCGCCAATATCGCGCCCATCATTCGGAACGGCGGCGAGTGGTATGCCGGAATAGGCACCGAGAAGAGTAAGGGCACGAAAGTTTTCGCCTTGGCCGGGCGGGTCGAGAATACCGGCCTGGTCGAAGTCGCGATGGGGATTTCCTTGCGCGAGATGGTCTTCGAAATCGGAGGCGGGATTCCCGAAGGCCGCAAGTTCAAAGCGGTGCAGACCGGAGGCCCTTCCGGTGGCTGCCTGCCCTCGGAGTGTCTGGACATGCCGGTCGATTACGAATCGCTGGCGCGCGCCGGGTCCATCATGGGCTCGGGCGGCATGATCGTCATGGACGAGAGTTCCTGCATGGTCGACGTGGCCAAGTACTTCATGGACTTCTGCATGACCGAGTCGTGTGGCAAGTGCATCCCCTGCCGTGTCGGCACTTACCAGATGCACCGCATTCTCACCGCCATCGGCAATATGACCGCCACGCCCCAGGACATGAAAATGCTGGAAGAACTTTGCGACCTGCTCAAGCACACCAGCCTGTGTGGATTGGGACAGTCGGCGCCCAATCCCGTGGTCAGCACGCTGCGCTCGTTCGCCGGCGAGTACCGGGCACATATTGAAGATCACAAGTGCCCAGCCGGAGTCTGTGGCGCGCCGCCCGTGGGAGAAACTGCATGAGGCAGGCCGCACCCGTCAAAACGCTGAAGATCGATGGCCGCGATTTGAGCGGACGCCAGGAAGAAACCATCCTCGACGTGGCCCGGCAGAACGGCATTTTCATCCCGCGCCTGTGTGAGATGGACGGTCTCTCCGACGTCGGAGCCTGCCGCCTGTGCCTGGTCGAAATCAAGGGGCAGAACAAGTTGCTCCCCGCCTGCGTCACCGCAGTCGAGGAAGGCATGGAAGTCACCACCGATTCCGAGCGCCTGCAGGGTTACCGCCGGATGATCCTGGAGTTGCTGTTCACCGAGCGCAACCACGTGTGCTCGGTCTGCGTCTCCAACGGGAACTGCGAGTTGCAGATGCTGGCGCAGCGGCTGGGCATCACTCACGTTCACTTCCCCTACCGCTATCCCAAGGAAGAGGTCGACGCGTCGCACGATCGTTTCGTCATCGACCACAACCGCTGCATCCTGTGCACGCGCTGCGTGCGCGTCTGCGAGGAAATCGAGGGCGCGCATACCTGGGACATCATGGGCCGCGGCATCGACGCCAAGGTCATCACCGACTTGAACGAACCCTGGGGTTCGTCGGAAACCTGCACCAGTTGCGGCAAGTGCGTGCATGTCTGTCCCACGGGCGCCCTGTTTGAAAAGGGACGCTCCGTCGCCGAGATGCTCAAGCGCCGGCAGTTCCTGCCCTACCTGACCATGATGCGGGAAGAAAACGAATGAGTAAGAAGCGGCTGGCGACGGTATGGCTCGATGGCTGCTCCGGCTGCCATATGTCTTTTCTGGATATGGACGAACGGCTGCTCACCGTAGCAGGCATGGCGGATCTGGTCTACAGCCCGCTGGTTGACGCCAAGGAATTCCCCGAGGACGTCGACGTCACGCTGGTCGAGGGCGCCGTGAGCAGCGAAGAAGACCTGCACAAAATCAAGATCGTGCGCGAGCGTACCAAAATTCTGGTCTCGCTCGGCGACTGCGCCGTCACGGCCAATGTGCCGGGAATGCGCAACCCCTTCGGCACCAAGGCGGTCTACGACCGGGCTTATCGCGAGAATGTGACCTTCGATCCCGGCATTCCCAACCAGATCGTGCCCGCGCTGTTGGAGAATTCGCGTCCGGTCCACGAATTCGTCAACGTGGATGTGTTTGTCCCCGGTTGTCCGCCTTCGGCCGACACGATTTATTACGTCGTTAGCGAACTGCTGGAAGGCCGGCAGCCGGATGTGAGCTCGAAAACTCGTTTTGGGTCGTAGCCTGGGAACCAGGGTTCTGAAAGCAAGGGAGACGTCGTGAAGCAGGGCAGCACCATTGTCATCGATCCGGTTACGCGCATCGAAGGCCATTCCAAGATCACGCTCCACCTGAACGAAGATGGCCGGGTCGAGGAAGCCCGCTTTCACGTCACCCAGTTTCGCGGCTTCGAGAAGCTGTGTGAGGGCCGTCCGTTTTACGAGATGCCTTCGCTGATGGCGCGCATTTGCGGCATCTGCCCGGTCAGCCATCTGATCGCGTCGGCCAAGGCATGCGATTCGCTGCTGGCGGTAAAAATTCCGCCCACCGCCGACAAGCTGCGCCGCATCTTCGGACTCGCCCAGGTCACCCAGTCGCACGCGCTCAGCCTCTTCCATCTTTCCTCGCCTGACTTGCTTCTTGGTATGGACGCCGATCCAGCCAAGAGCAATATCTTTGGAGTCGCCGAGAAGCACCCCGAGCTCGCGCTGGATGGTATCCGCCTGCGCCAGTTCGGCCAGCGCATCATCGAGCGGCTGGGAGGCAAGCGTATCCATCCCGCATGGGTTGTCCCCGGAGGCGTGAGCGAGCCGCTGACCGAGGCCAACCGTGACGCCATTCTCTTCGCTCTCCCCGATGCCCTCGCCATCGCCGAGCGAACCCTGGAATGGTTTAAGAGCGCCACGGAGCGGTTTCGGGAAGAGATCTCCACATTTGGCAACTTTCCCACGCTCTTCATGGGCATCGTCAAGAAGGACAACGGCCTCACCTTCTATGGCGGCAAGCTGCGCATCGTCGACGCCTCGGGCCATGTGGTCGCCGACGATCTCGACCCGAATCAGTACTACGACTACATTGGCGAAAAGGTCGAACCCTGGAGCTATCTCAAGTCCGCGTACTACAAGCCCAAGGGATTTCCCGACGGCGTCTACCGCGTCGGCCCCCTGGCGCGCCTGAACGTGGCCGACCGTTGCGGGACGCCGCGCGCCGATCAGGAGCTCGCGGAATTTCACGAACTGCAGCGCACCGCGGTCCTGAGCTCGTTCCACTATCACCACGCGCGGCTCATCGAGATCCTCTATTGCATCGAGCGCCTCGAGCAACTGCTAAACGACCCGGAGATTCTCTCCAAGCACGTGCGCGCCGTGGCCCACGCCAACGCGCTCGAAGGAGTAGGCGCGGCCGAGGCGCCGCGCGGAACCTTATTTCATCACTATAAAATCGATGAGCAGGGCCTGATCCGCTGGGTGAACCTCATCATCGCCACTGGACAGAACAATCTGGCCATGAACCGCAGCGTCTTGCAGGTGGCCAAACACTACGTGCACGGCAACCGGCTGACTCCGGGCATGCTCAACCGCGTTGAGGCCGTGATCCGCTGCTACGATCCTTGCCTGAGTTGCTCCACCCACGCGTTCGGCGAGATGGCACTTCGCATCCAGCTTCTCAGCCCCGGCGGGGAGGTCCTCGACGAAGTGGCGCGTCCCTGAAGCGCTTGATTGGTCGTCTCGATTTCTGCAATCCGAATGCGGACGCTGGAAACAACCAGGACTCCAGCCGCGAAAGCCTGCCCTGAGCGGAGTCGAAGGGCGGCGACAGAATGCAGCCCACGGCGCAAGCCGTGGGTGGCAAATTAGGAAATGAGTCAGCCCCGAAGGGGCGAAAGAAAAGCTGCGACACAGACTGCGCTAAGGACGGCACCGGCTCACGAGATACTCCAGACCATGTCCCGCGTTCTAATCGTCGCCTACGGAAATCCGATGCGCTGTGACGACGGCCTTGCGTGGCGCGCCGCCGACCAACTGGAAGGGAAGTTTGCCAGCGCGGACGTCGAGATCCTCCGTACCCACCAGCTCGCGCCGGAACTCGCCGAAACCGTCAGCCGCTCGGAGGCCGTGATTTTTGTGGACGCTGCCTCCAGCGAGGCAGGCAACGGTCAGCCCGGGGAATTGCGCTGTGCACAGGTCGGCTTGCCCCAGAGCCCGGCTCGTTTCTCTCACCAATTTTATCCAGGCGCGGTCGTCGCGCTGGCCCGCCAACTCTACGGCGCAAGCCCCCCCGCATATTCTGTAACTCTGACGGGCGAGTGTTTTGACCATGGCGAATCCCTCTCGCCCGTGGTCGCGGCTGCCCTGCCGGTGCTGGTGGCGCGCATTCAGGCGCTGGTTCAACAGTTCTTGCTCTCCGAATCGTTTCCTCCAGACTCTGACAAGGCTTAGAATCAGGGCAGCGACTCGGCCTGCATCATGACGGTTGCGGAAAAACCCGCGACGCAACGCCTGCGGATCACTCTGCGCGGAGCCGTCCAGGGAGTCGGCTTCCGCCCTTTTGTCTACCGCCTGGCCACCGAAATGTCCCTCACCGGATGGGTATTGAATTCTTCCGCGGGCCTTGTGGTGGAGGTCGAAGGCCCCTCCGAGCAGTTAAGCCGGTTTGAGCAAAGACTGGAGCAGGAACGGCCCAAGGCTTCGGTTGTGACCGTTCGCGAACTTGCCTGGCTTGCCGCCGAGGGCTCGGCCCGTTTCGAGATTCTTGCCAGCGACCACGATTCCGGCAAGACTGTCAACGTTCTGCCGGACCTTGCCACCTGCACCGACTGCCGCGAAGAACTGTTCGATCCCGAAAATCGACGCTTTGAATACCCATTCACCAACTGCACGAATTGCGGTCCGCGCTACACCATCGTGGTCGACATCCCCTATGACCGGCCCAACACCACGATGCGCGAGTTCACTCTGTGCCCGGCCTGTCGCGAGGAATACGAGAACCCTGCGAACCGGCGCTTCCATGCGCAGCCCAACGCGTGCCCGCTGTGCGGGCCGCAGCTCGACGGCACGATAGAAGACGCAGTCGAAGCTCTCGTGCAGGGCGAAATCGTTGCCCTCAAAGGTGTCGGAGGATTCCAGCTTCTCGTCGACGCCCGCAATCCCGAGGCGGTGGCGCGTCTGCGCGAACGCAAGCAGCGCGAGGAGAAACCCTTCGCGCTGATGATGCCGTCGCTCGAAGTGGCGCGAGAATACTGCGAAATCTCGCCCGCCGAAGTGCAACTGCTCGAATCGCAAGCCGCGCCCATCGTCCTGTTACAGCCCAAGCCCGGCACCGACATCGCCTGGAACGTCGCTCACTGCTCGCCCTACCTTGGCGTGATGGTGCCGTACTCGCCGCTGCATCATCTCCTCATGGAGGAGTGCCGCTTCCCGTTGATTGCTACCAGCGGCAACCGCAGCGACGAACCCATCGCCATCGCCAACGACGAAGCCACCGTGCGCCTGAAAGATATCGCCGACCATTTCCTCATGCACAACCGCCCCATCGTGCGGGCCTGCGACGATTCCGTGGTGCGCCTTACCCGCGGACGCGCCGGAATCCTGCGCCGCGCCCGCGGCTACGCCCCGCTGGGCGTTCACGTTCCCCTGAGCCTGCCGCCCGTGCTCGCGGTCGGCGGCCATCTCAAGAACACGGTCGCCATCGGGGTAGGCCAGGACGTCTTCCTCAGCCAGCACATCGGCGATCTCGAAACCCTCGAGGCCCGAGGCGCGTTCGAGAAAGCGATTGACGACCTGTGCCGTCTCTACAGTTTCAAGCCCGAGGTCGTCGCCTGCGATCTGCATCCCGATTACGCTTCCACTCACTGGGCGGAGAAATCTGGGCTGCCGTTGCTCCGCGTGCAGCATCATCAAGCGCACGTGGCTGCCTGTGCCGCCGAGAATAATGTCCAGGGCGCCTACCTCGGCATCTCCTGGGACGGCACCGGATACGGCCTCGACGGCGCCATCTGGGGCGGCGAGTTCTTCCGCGCGGAAGGGAATCAGTTCGCGCGCGTTGCACATCTCCGTTCGTTTGGCCTGCCCGGCGGCGATGCCGCGGTCCGCGAAGGCTGGCGTTCGGCCGCCAGTCTGATCTTTCAGGTCTTTGGTCCCGAGGCCACAGACACTCGAGTTCGCCCCATGCTGGAGCGCAGCATCAACGTCGTCCCCACAACTAGCGTGGGCCGTCTGTTTGACGCCGTGGCCTGCATCACTGGCGTAGCCCAGCAGAACCGGTTTGAAGGCCAGGCCGCCATGCTCCTCGAAAATGAAATTGGCCTTTTACGGACCGAAGAAGCGTATCCTTTACCGGGTGGGGACTGGGGTCCTCTGATTCTGGCTGTGATGGCGGACAAGCGCGCGGGAGTAACCGTGCCCCTGATCGCAGCTCGGTTCCACAACGCGCTGGTCACGTGGATCCTGGAAGTGGCCGCCCATGAGAAGCTCAAGCAGATCGTGCTGAGCGGTGGAGTCTTTCAGAATCGCTATCTGACGGAACGCGCGGCCGCTGCCTTGGAGTCACGCGGCTTTGTGGTCCATACGCACCAGCAGGTTCCGCCCAACGACGGCGGAATTGCGCTGGGTCAGGCGGTGATGAGCAAGATGTAGCGCCGCCGTCCCGGCGGCTGTCGCGTGGGCGTCTCGCCCACACGCGCGCGCGGGCAAGATGCCTCTTCGGCAAGCTCAGGGCAGGCTCTCGCGACAACCGGCCAGACGCCGGTGCTACACCGATTCGGGAAGGGCACGGCTTTAGCCGTGCCGTAAGAGCCGCAATAGAGTGAGGGCTTTAGCCCCTGAGGGTGCTTTCCTAGGCCCGAATGGATTGAAGCCAGCACTGGAGGTTCTCCATGTGTCTCGCAGTTCCAGGCCGGGTGGTTGAAATCACGGACGGAGGCGACATTGCCTTCCGCGTGGGCAAGGTCGACTTCGGCGGCATCCGCAAAGAGATCAACCTCGCGTACACTCCCGAAGCCGAGATCGGGAAATATGTTCTCGTTCATGTGGGCTTCGCTATCAGCGTGATTGACGAGGACGAAGCGCAGCGTATCTTCAAGTACCTCGAAGAACTCGGTGCACTGAAGGGGGAACTCGGTGAAATTCCTCAGTGAATATCACGATCAGAAGGCCGCCGATCAACTGGCGCAGCAGATCTGGAAGAAAGTAACCCGCCCCTGGACGATCATGGAAATCTGCGGCGGCCAGACGCACACCATTGTCAAGAGCGGCCTCGAGGACTTGCTGCCGCGTGATATCACCCTGGTCCACGGCCCCGGCTGCCCCGTCTGCGTGACTCCGATCGAGTTGATCGACAAAGCCGTGGCCATCGCGCACCGCCCCGAAGTGATCTTCTGTTCCTTCGGAGACATGCTGCGCGTGCCCGGCTCCACGAAGAGCCTGTTCGATGCCAAGGCCGAAGGCGCCGACGTTCGCATCGTCTATTCGCCGCTCGATGCCCTGAAACTTGCCAAGACAAATCCTGAACGCCAGGTCGTCTTCTTTGCCGTCGGTTTCGAAACCACCGCTCCCGCCAACGCCATGGCCGCGTGGCAGGCCGATCATGACCACGTCGACAACTTCTCGCTTCTGGTTTCGCACGTGCTCGTTCCTCCCGCGATGGAGGCGCTGCTTTCGTCGGACAGTTGCGTCGTTCAGGGGTTCCTCGCCGCAGGCCATGTCTGCACCGTCATGGGCTACGAAGAATATCTGCCGATTGCGGAGCGTTACAAAGTCCCCATCGTCGTTACCGGCTTCGAGCCGCTCGACATTCTGGGCGGCATTCTCATGACCGTCAGCCAACTGGAAGAAGGCCGCCACGAAGTGGAGAACCAGTACTCGCGCGCCACGCGCCGGGAAGGGAACCGCCCCGCGCAGGAACGTATTATCGAGGTCTTCGAGGTGGTGAACCGCCAGTGGCGGGGCTTGGGTGAAATTCCGGCCAGCGGCTTTCAGTTGCGCGGCCGCTTTCAGAAGTATGATGCCAACCGCCGCTTCCCGTTTTCGGGCGAACCGGCGCGCGAGTCGCCCGAGTGCATCAGCGGGCTGATTTTGCAGGGCATCAAGAAGCCTCACCAGTGTCCGGCCTTTGCGGTCAAGTGCACGCCGGAAAACCCGCTCGGCGCTCCCATGGTTTCGTCGGAGGGCGCGTGCGCGGCCTATTACCACTATGGCAGGCGGCAACCGAATGAGCGTATTCAACCTGAGTTGTCCACTACCCCGAGTCGCTGACGATCGCATCGTCCTGGCGCACGGCGGTGGCGGACGTCTGACCCACCAACTCATCGAAAAGATTTTTTTGCCCGCATTCGGCAATCCCATGCTCGACCAGCGCCACGACGGCGCGGTGCTTCCGGTGAATGGCTCGCGGCTCGCCTTTACGACCGATTCGTTTGTCGTGCGCCCGCTGATTTTTCCCGGCGGGAATATCGGCGACCTCGCCATTTACGGCACGGTCAACGATCTCGCCATGTGCGGCGCGCGGCCGCTTTACCTGAGCGCGGGTTTCATTCTCGAAGAAGGTCTTGCCATGGATACTTTGCGCACCGTGGTTGCGTCCATGCAAGAAGCCGCGGCGAAGGCGGGAGTACAGTTGGTGACTGGCGACACGAAAGTCGTCGACAAAGGTAAGGGCGACGGCATTTTCGTGAATACCTCAGGCATTGGATTGATCGAAGGGAACGTTAACGGGACGATCGGCCCGGCCTCGGTTCAGGTAGGCGACGCCGTCATCGTAAGCGGAGATCTCGGCCGCCACGGCATTGCCATTCTCTCCGTGCGCGAAGGCCTGGAATTCGAATCGCCAATCCTCAGTGACACAGCATCGGTCTGGCCTGCAGTCGAAGCCCTGCTAAATGCCGGAATCGAAATTCATTGCCTGCGCGACCTGACTCGCGGCGGCCTGGCGACCACGTTGAACGAGATCGCCTCCGATCGAAACATCTGCATCAGGCTGGAAGAAGCTTTAATTCCCGTGCAGGAGACGGTGCAAAGTGCATGCGAAATCCTCGGCCTTGATCCGCTGTACGTGGCGAACGAAGGCCGCTTCGCTGTCTTCGTTCCGGCCGCGCAAGTTGAAGCGACACTTGAAGTCATGAAGAGAGTTGCGGTGTCTGAGGGTTCGGTGTACGTCGGGAAGGTAGAAGAAGCTCCCGGGCGCACAGTGGTTCTGCAAACCCGCATCGGCGGCAACCGCGTGGTTGACATGCTGAGTGGGGAACAGTTGCCAAGAATTTGCTAGTAGCGCCGCCGTCCCGGCGGCTGTCCGGTGGGCGTCCCCGCCCACCGCGCCGAGGGCGAGAGGCCCTCGGGACAGCCGGCAAGATGCCAGCGCTACACCAGGGGGTACCCGTGGAATCACTAATCACCCATTTTAGGATGCTCCGTAACTCATTGATTCATAAGCACAACCCGATACGTGACCCAAATCACGCCCGGCGGTGAGATATATCACTGCTTCTTTCCTGTGGAAGCCGAGAATAAAGAACGGCATTATTTCAAGTTGCACCTACGGAGGTAGGACTATGAGTTCGGTTACAACGCGCCCCGGAACCAAAGTCTCTGGGGACTACATTGAGCAAGTCATGATGAGCGTGAAGGCGAAAAATCCCGCCGAGCCTGAATTTCATCAGGCGGTTAAGGAAGTATTCGATTCGCTTAGGTTAGTGCTGGGGAAACACCCCGAGTATCAATCCGCACGTCTGTTGGAAAGAATTGTCGAGCCCGAGCGCGTCATCATGTTCCGCGTTCCCTGGTTTGACGATCAGGGAACCATTCAGGTCAACCGTGGTTTCCGCATCGAGATGAACAGCGCCATCGGCCCCTACAAGGGCGGACTCCGCTTCCATCCCTCGGTCAACCTCGGCATCTTGAAGTTTTTGGCATTCGAACAGGTTTTCAAGAACTCGCTCACCACGCTGCCCATGGGCGGCGGCAAGGGCGGATCCGACTTCGATCCCAAGGGCAAGAGTGACAACGAAGTAATGCGCTTCTGCCAGAGCTTCATGACCGAACTGCAGCGGCACATCGGACCGGACACCGACGTCCCGGCCGGCGACATCGGCGTGGGTGGGCGGGAGATCGGTTTCCTGTTTGGCCAATACAAGCGCCTGCGCAATGAATTCACCGGCGTGCTCACCGGCAAAGGCCTGAACTGGGGCGGTTCGCTGATTCGCCCCGAAGCCACCGGCTATGGCTGCGTGTATTTTGCCGACGAAATGCTGAAGAGCAGGAAAGACTCGCTCGAAGGTAAGCTCTGCCTGGTTTCGGGCAGCGGAAACGTTTCGCAGTACACCCTCGAGAAGCTTCTCGATTTCGGTGCCAAGCCTCTGACTGTGTCGGATTCGAACGGCGTCATCTACGATCCCGACGGTATCAACCGCGAGAAGCTGGCCTGGATCATCGAACTGAAGAACGTGAAGCGTGGACGCATCCGCGATTATGCAGATCACTACAAGAAAGCGATCTTCATGCCCACGGACATCAAGCTCGAGCACAGCCCGCTCTGGAACATTAAAGCCGATTGCGCCTTCCCGAGCGCCACGCAGAACGAAATTACCGCGAAGGATGCGGCGAACCTGTTGAAGAACGGCATCAAGCTGGTCGCCGAGGGCGCGAACATGCCCAGCACGCTCGACGCCACCAAGTTGTTCCTCGATGCCCAGATCCTGTACGGACCGGCCAAGGCTGCCAATGCCGGCGGCGTGGCCACCTCCGGCCTCGAAATGTCCCAGAACAGCGCACGGCTGAGCTGGACCCGCGAGGAAGTGGACGACCGTCTGCACAAGATCATGATCGCCATCCACCAGAACTGCTTCGAAACGGCCGAGAAATACGGCACGCCCGGCAACCTGGTGAACGGCGCCAACATCGGCGGCTTCCTCAAAGTAGCCAACGCGATGCTGGATCAGGGCCTGGTGTAGTTAATCTATGTGGGGACAGCCGCCCTCGGCTGTCCGCCGGGCGAAGCCCGGCTGCTGTATGCAGCATCACAAAAACTGGTACCCCATCCTTGCCGCGCTTTTTGCGGCAAGGGTGGGGATTTTGATTCTCTACCAGTTAGCCTGCTCGCGTCTCTCTCTTGCCTCGTAGTCGGCGCAAACATCTGTTGACACCATTTCTTATTTGCAACTTGCTTGGGAGGATCGTGCTTGCACTAGACTAGACTAGCCCGGCCTTTCAAGGCCGGGTAGACCGTCACCACAATGAAGCCGTCCCGAAGAGACGGCTGAAACGGAGGCGCTGCGTTTCAGTCGTGCCTACGGCACCGCCGCTATCACCGACGGCAGTCGAGCTGCGCTCGACGGACAGCCGAGGGCGGCTGTCCCCACACGGTTGTCTGCGTCTACGGCGTTGTCCTTTCGCTACTGGATGGGTCGAACCCATAGCCCTCATCCATGGCCTGCCGAAGTCTTTCCCGCTCCTCAGGCGTCATCTTCTTGCAGCGCCCTCGGAAGCCGCGGCCACGATTGTGGCCGGGACTACCGTGGCCCAGTCCTCCAAACAAAATCCGGCATAGCGCCAGCAGCCCCAGCGCCTGCCAGAACCCAAGCGTCCTCCAGCCGAAAAGCGGCGGCAGCAGCCAATTCCACAGGTGCATCACCACTTCGCCGCCCACGAAGATAAATAGCGGAATCCCGATAATCGCCAGCGGCGCAATCCAATACCATTTCTTTCTCATATCCATCCCTCATTTCGTAAATTCGTCGTAGATACCCTGCAAACGCCCTCGCAGATACAGCACCGCATACCGTTTGCGCGAGAGCAGCGTGTTCAAACTCACGCCGGTCTTATCGGCGATCTCCTTGAAGCTGCGCCCCTCGAACTCATGCGCAACAAATACCTCGCGTTGTTCTTCCGGAAGTTCCCCAAGCGCCAGTTCCAGTTCGTCAAGAAGCACGTGACGCGCATAGAGCGCCTCCGGTCCCGCATCAGGCGAAGGCAGCAGGTCCTCGAACTGCACCAGTTCGTCGTCTTCGTCGGTAACCGCGATCTCTCCAAAGTTCTCCGGCTCCTTCTTGCGAAAAAGATCTGTAATGCGGTTGCGCGCCACGCGAAACAGCCAGCCGGTGACGTGCTCGATTGGCATCAACAGGCGGTTTGCCTCCACCAGCCGGTAGAAGACGTCCTGCAGGATGTCCTCCGCGTCGAGCGGATCGGGCACGCGCCGGCGAATGAAGTTGCGCAGCCGCGACTGTTCCCGCTTTACCACGTCAGAGATGCGCTGGTCCTGTTCGAGTGCCATTCGTTCCAGGCTCGCCGCGTCGTTCATCTACTGCTGTAGACGAATAAGGGGGTACGGATATTGTAGGGTCGGAGGGTGCGTCCACCCTTGTCCTTGCGCTTTTCGCTAGATGGGAAGAGGGATATTGAGTTCGGGGAGTCACTCCAAAGGAAATCCGCTCCTAAGCCTTCTCCAAAGAACCCGACAAGGGTGGGGTGCTCGGCGCTATTATTACGTGAGGTAGCCGTCCAGCATGTCTCTCCACCGCATCGCCGAGCCCATTCTCGACGCCGAAGAGCGCTTTGAAGGCTTCGAGAACCTGATGCCCTTCAAGGTGCACAACATCCTACTGGTCTCCAGCCTCTACGATTCCTTCATCCTCCGCGAAGACGGACGCCTCAACGAACTCCTCATCGACGAATCTCTCGATCTGAATCTGCAGCAGATCCCAGGCATCACCCACGTTTCCAGTTGCGCCGAAGCGCTCGATCTGGCCAGTTCCAATCCGCAGTTCAATCTAATCGTCACTAACCTCGCCGTCGGGGATATGGACGCCGCGCAGTTGGCGCATGAAGTCCGCCGTGCCGGGCTCGATGTCCCCGTGGTCGTGCTCGGCTACGACTACCGC